>QOVW01000015.1 GCA_003339605.1 Spirobacillus cienkowskii
TTTCAAAAAAATCGATGTTTGCTATGAGATTTGGTGCGTATAGGGGTTCATGAGTTGTTTTCATTAAATGACAATCCAGGAGGAGTTATGCAAAAACCGAGTCGGGTTAAGTTTTACTTGCTCAACGTCTTTGCAATGGTTTCTTTATTTTCTCCTTTACTGCCATGGATGTCTTATGGTGTTGGGTCAAAAACTGGCATAGACATAGCTATTCGCTCAACGTATATTATTGCGATTGCTTCTATTGGCCTTCTGCTGATTTCTTTTTTACTTTTTAAAACTACAACTATGAAAAAGTTTTTTTTAATTTTAGCTCTTATGTTTTCGGGCGTTATTTTTTCAATTTATTTGTATGAAATTGTAAGAATTGCTTATCAAACTACAATAGCAAATAGTTTGCCAGTAGAAATGTTTGGGGTTGTTTCATTATCGGCAAAAGAAATTCATATTGGGTATGGGTTATGGCTTGGTGTGGGAATTTCGTTTCTTTCGCTATTGCTTAATTTTATTGCAATGCGCGCAAAAGGCGATAAAACATGATTTATAAAAATGTGGAGAATGTTTTTGATTTGTACCCCGAAGCCATTGCTCACCCGGTAAATTGTATTGGTATTAGTCACGATCCTCTGTCAAAAAAAATAAAAAAAATATGGCCAGATTATTATAGAGAATATGTGCGCGCTTGTGTAAGAAAAAAACTTTTACCATATTGTACATATTATTATCCTATAAATTCACTATTTGGTACAGGTCATATTATTACAATGACAATTAGAAAAAATTGGCAAGAACGCTTACAGCAAGAAACAATGAGAATAACAATTGAGTCGCTCATTTCTCATTGCGCTGAAAACAAAATATTAAATATTGCAATGCCTATTATTGAGAATGTTCCACAGCGTTGGTTTGAAGAAGAATTAGAAAGATCTGCTTCAAAAATAGAAAAAAATACTTTAAAAGCTGTTTTGTTTTTTGAAAATTGCTAGAAAATTATACAAATTTTCTAGCAATAAATATACTTAAATAAGTAAGTGAAATTCCTATAATAGGGCTTAAAATTATGTAGAGAATACTTTGAAAATAATGTTGATTTTCAAATAATTTGACTGCATCTAAACAATAAGAAGAAAAAGTAGTAAAACCGCCTAAAAAACCGACCATAACACCAATTTTAATATTATTTGATAATAAAAACTTTTCACTACTAATAACATAAAAAAGTCCTATAAAAATAGAGCCTAATAAATTAATAAAAAAAATATCTAAAGGAAAATTGAATTTAAAAATATTATGAAATTGCTGAGAAATGATATATCTAAATAAAATTCCAAATAAACCAAATGCAAGTACATAAAATAATTCCATTAAAAGTCTCCTTAGTCTCATAAATTAATTGAAATTATACAAATAATAATTAAAATTTCAAATTGTAAAATAGAGTTATTGCAAAATTATAAAAAAATATGTAAAATGTATCTTTTGAGAGTTTTTCAAAATTTTTTGGTTTTATTTAAATTTTTTGAACTGAGTATTTTATGAAAATTTATTTTATTATATTTTTTGGATTTATTTTTCAGTTAGTTTTATATTCATGTAAAACTGTTGGACCTGAAGCAGAAAAATATTCTTATATTAAAGTTCCGTGGAGTTCTATTAATTCAATTGAACAAAATAATGATAAAGTTTCATTAAAAAAATCAGTTGAAGATAATTTAAAATGGCTTAACAAAAAAAGGCCGGATTCTGTATTAAAGTATCAAGATTTTTATTTTTATGTAAAAGATTATATTTGTTCTAGTAAAAATTTTTTAAATGATCTTAATAATAATTTAACAATTAAAACTAGCTTAGAAAATAATTTTAATCTTTTTAAAGTAAAAATCACTTCAGAAAAGCCAATTATATTTACAGGATATTATATACCTTATGTACATGCGAGTTTAACACCTAGTGATAAGTTTCAAGTCCCTGTTTATAAAATGCCTAAAGATATGGTATTTGTAAATTTAGAAGAATTTAATTCAGAATTAAAAGATAAATTTATCAGAGGCCGTATA
Source organism: Spirobacillus cienkowskii (assembly GCA_003339605.1). Lineage (GTDB taxonomy): Bacteria > Bdellovibrionota_B > Oligoflexia > Silvanigrellales > Silvanigrellaceae > Silvanigrella > Silvanigrella cienkowskii. Next base: position 2,058 of record QOVW01000015.1, read on the forward strand.
GAAAAAAATCGACTATTGCCTTACTGGAGTCGCGAAGAAATTGTTGATGACAAAGTGCTACATGATAAAGGACTAGAAATAGCTTGGCTACAAGATAAAGTTGATTTATTTTTTATTGAGATTCAAGGGTCTGGATTATTAACATTTCCTGATAATAGCAAAAAATTTATAAGATATTCCGGGCAAAATTGGCGAGAATATTATCCAATAGGAGCTGCTTTATTTAATGAAGGAAGGCTTAAAAAAAATGAAGTGTCTATGCAATCAATAAAACGTTGGCTCAAAGAAAATCCAGAAGAGCAAAGTAGAATTTTAAACACTAACAAATCTTTTGTATTTTTTAATTTAGAAAATGATGGTCCGTTTGGTAATATAAATGTAAAACTCACTCCTGAACGAAGTTTGGCTGCTGATCAAAAAGTTTTTCCAGCAGGAAGTTTAATGCTTGTTGATTTTGAAATGCCTAAAACATCAGAGCAAAGCAATAACCAACAATTTTCTCAATTGGCGTTTGTGCAGGATACTGGGGGAGCGATTCGTGGTCCTACACGTATTGATGTGTTTTGGGGAGAAGGCGATACTGCAGGAAACATCGCGGGAGTCTCTAAACAGGAAGGATTGCTTTACGTAGTAGCTCCACGTTATAATTGTAATAAATCATTGATTTCCTATTATGGGTTCGATCCCTAATTTTTGAAAACGTCGTTTCCAATGTATTCTATTTTTTGTTAACTTTGTTTTAATTTCATCAATAGAGTATCCTCTACTTTTTTCTAAAAATAAATCATAAAAGTGATGGTTTTCTAAAGTCATGGTATTTTGTTTATAGTTTGAATATAAGATAATCTCTTTATTAAAATTATTTTTTCGCAGTAATTTTGAAAATCCGATACTCATTATATTTCTGCTTTCGTATACAATATCAACAATAATAAAATCAAATTTATTAAAATTATTAATATTTTCATCAATAAACTCATCTGGATCTTTATATACAAAAACATTGCAGTTATACTCAAGTGATGACTTTAAAAGACTTAAATAAAATTCTTCATCATCAATAATTGCTATGTTGGTCATTATTTTTTTTCCTATTTATAAATTGGTAAATTAATAATAAATTCTGTACCTTCATTTGGTATTATTTGACAGATTAAATCTCCTGAATGAGAATTAATAATTTTTTTACTTAAAAATAGGTCTAAATTAGAATTTCCTTTTGTTTTATTGCAATAAAATACATTAAATATTTTGTTAATCTCTGTAATTGGAACATAAAATTCATCGACTCCAATAGAGATAGAGATATATTTTTGGTTTTCAATTATGGTGTTATTGGTGCGAATCCAAAAATTATTATTATTTAAATTTTTGAATTTATATAATAATATGTTACGAATTGCTTGGTTTATTTTAAAAATATCTCCTTTAAATTTATAGGTATGATTATATTTTGTATTTATTTTATAGATTGGAATATTTGAAGTGTGTGATAATTCGTGGAGTAGATTTTCTATAATGGGTTTCACTTCAAGTATTTTATGATCCAATTCGTCATTCACTCCAAGTTGAGTAAAATTCTCTAAAAGAACATCTACATGTTTTACTGTTTGATCGAGTTTATTTAGAACCATAGAATTGTATGACTCAATATCAAAATTAGGGTTTTTTGCGGCTGCAGGTTTATTTAAATACATTTTTAATAGGTTAAATGGTTTTCTGAACTCATGAGAAATATGGCTAGAAAGATCGTTTAAAGAAAACTCAATCTCAGTCAATTTTTTATCATTTTTTTCTAAAATAATTTTTTTATAAATCTTTAAATTATATAAAAGTATTATAATAAAAACTAATATTAATGCGAGTAAGAAATATAAATTGTATCGATAAAAAATATTTTCAAAAAAATTACACTGCATAGTCTTGTCTCTTAATACTTGAAATTGAGAATATAAAATTTTAACCTGAATTTATTAAATGAAACTCAGAGCTAGTAATCACGTTGTAAATAAATGTTTTGTAATTTTCTGTCAATTATAGTTTTTTATTAAAAAGCATTTTTATAAAATAAATCATTTTTAAAAAAAAATTATATTTTTAAAAATCGGATCAAGATAGTTTAGTATATTTTGGTAATCTAATAGAGTTGATGTTATGTATAAATACAAAAAAATTATTTAAAAAATTTTTAAATTTGTTTGCAATTAATATTTTTTGGTTTAATTATAGAAGTCTTAAGTTTGCACATAGAAGGAGTCTATGCTTGGCTAAAAAAAAGTACTTTAAAGATCCTAAAGAGCATTTAAAAAAATATTCAGAACTAGAATTTGAACCAGATTCTAATACTCAATTGCATGAAGAAGTAAAAAAACAGCTATCTCATTTTCTTATTAATTTTAGAGCCATGAACCGTCTGACGCAGGCTCAAATGGGCAAAAAACTAGGATACTCTCAGCAACAGTACAAAAGGGTAGAAGATGGTTACGAAGAACGTATCTCAAACTCTGTCTTTTATATAAAAAAGTTTGCTGATTTGACTTCTGATAAAAAAGTGTCTGATTTTGTTTCTTACTTAATTAATGAGCCGCCTCATTTACGTTCTAGTAATTTATCAAATAACGAACAAATTTTGTTGTCTTGTTTTTCAAGAGTAGATAGAGAAGATCGTAGACTATTCATTGAAGCATTTTGTAAACATGAAGATGATTCTCGTTTTCCAAAACTGATTAAATTTTTAAGTTTGTTGCCGCATTTAAACTCCGAATTTTTAGATTTATTTACCTTAGTTCTTTTAGAGGCTAAAGCAAAAAAAGATTTTATTGATCTCGAAGATAAAAGCGAAATTTATAATCGTCTCCGTAAAAAGCATAAGCGTTCTTATAAAAGAAAAACAGAAGAACTTGTAAAAAATCACTAGTTCTTCTGTTTTTTATTTTTGACTATTTTTTACGACCTCAGTTACGTTACCATTTAACCTAATAGGAGAAATGCAATGATAAATAGAGAGCTCGAAAAATTTGATATTAAAAACCCTTTTAAGAGTCGTTACCATAACTATATTGGAGGCGACTGGGTGCCTCCAGCTCGAAATGAATACTTCGAAAACATTTGTCCAATTTTTGGTAAGGTTTTTACAGAAATTCCGAGATCTTCAAGCGATGATATTGAAATGGCATTAAATGCTGCACATGGAGTAAAAGAAGCTTGGGGTAAAGTTTCTGCGGTTGAACGATCACAAATTCTTATGAAAATTGCGGATCGCATGGAGAGTCATAGTCATTTGCTTGCAGTTGCCGAAACTATTGACAATGGCAAGCCTATTCGAGAAACACAAGCGGCAGACATTCCTTTAGCAATCGATCATTTTCGTTACTTTGCAAGCTGTATTCGTGCGCAGGAAGGAAGTATTTCTCAGGTTGATCAAGACACAGTTGCGTATCATTACCATGAGCCTTTAGGAGTCGTTGGTCAAATCATTCCATGGAACTTTCCAATCCTTATGGCAGTATGGAAAATTGCTCCTGCACTGGCAGCAGGAAATTGTGTAGTTTTAAAACCAGCAGAACAAACTCCCGCATCAATTTTGATACTTATGGAGCTCATTCATGATTTATTGCCTGCAGGTGTTGTAAATATTGTCAATGGCTACGGGCCAGAAGCTGGGCATGCGTTGGCAACAAGTAAACGAATTTCTAAAATTGCATTTACTGGAGAAACTTCCACTGGCAAATTAATTATGCAAAATGCAGCACAAAACTTAATTCCTGTAACGCTAGAATTAGGCGGAAAATCACCAAACATCTTTTTTAAAGATGTAGCAGAAAAAAATGATGCCTTTTTGGATAAGGCAATAGAAGGTTTTGTAATGTTTGCTTTAAATCAAGGCGAGGTTTGCACATGCCCTTCTCGTGCATTGGTTCACGAGTCAATTTTTGATGAATTTATGAATAGGGCAATTAAAAAAGTTAAAGAAATTAAGCAGGGCAATCCCCTCGATCCAAGTACTATGATTGGTGCTCAGGTTTCTGCAGAGCAAGCAGAAAGAATTATGTCCTACATCGATATTGGCATTCACGAAGGAGCAAAGTTACTGACCGGAGGGCGTCGCAGTAAAATGCAAGGAGCTTTGGCAGAAGGCTATTATATTGAGCCAACTGTTTTTAAAGGCCATAATAGTATGCGAATTTTTCAAGAAGAAATTTTTGGCCCTGTTGTTTCTGTAACAACTTTTAAAAGTGAAGAAGATGCTATGCAGATTGCTAATGACACAAATTATGGATTGGGAGCGGGTATTTGGACTAGAAATATGGATACGGCATATAGGTTTGGTAAAGAAATTAAAGCAGGTCGCGTGTGGACGAATTGTTACCATCTTTACCCTGCTCATGCCGCTTTTGGTGGATACAAGCAATCAGGAATTGGTCGCGAAAATCATAAAATGATGCTAGAGCATTATCAAAATACAAAAAACGTGATTGTAAGTTTTAATAAAAATCCAATGGGTCTTTATTGATTACGTTAAAGTTTTTCTTTATATTATTTCTCATAATCTAATTATATTATTATTTTATGAGGAATTTTTTGTGGACAGCATTAAATTAAAAATATTTTTTTGTTGCATATTATTTTTATCTCCATTTTATTCATCTGCAAATTATTTAAATATCAATTTTTTTTATACAGAATATATAAAAAGTAATAAAAATTTTATTTCTAATAAAAACTTAGTAAAAATAAATAGAATAATTTATTTTTACTAAGTTTGTTAATTTTAATAAAAGGGAGAATTCGAGAAAATAAAATGACGGTATTAATCTTTTCAGTAATTATTTGGTTCTGTTATTTTATTGGTAGCAAAATTATTAATTTATTGTAATTATTAACTAGAAAATTTGAAATATTTATTTAACCTTAAAGAGGGTTATTAACTATTGAATTAAATATTATCGTTATATGAGGATATTTTGTATGAATCATATTATATTAAAATTTTATGTATTATTTTTACTTTTTTTAATCCCTTTTTATGCAACTGCTAATATTACAAAAATAAATATTTGTGCAGATGACTTTAGGCAAAATAAAGAACTTTCATTTTCTAAAACTGATTCAATAAATATTGAAATCTTGAAAGAATTTTCTAAAGTAATTTTAAAAAAAAATAAAATGGAAGTTAATATAACATTAATCCCTTTATTACGATGCTTAGATATGCTTAAAAAAGGAACCATGGATGCGATGATTAGATTGTCTTATACTGATGAACGTGCAAAATACCTTGATTATCCACCAGGATCTGGGCATGAAGAGGAGATGCCATGCTATTCAAATTACAAAGTAACCTGTTCTGGTTATGTTGTAATCACTCATGTACTAGAAAAATTTATATACTTAGGTAATTCAAATAACTTACCTACTCCTGTTAGAATTACAAGTGGTATTTCAATAGAAAATGATTTAAAAGAAATTTATAAAGAGAATCTTGAGGGTGGAAGAAGTTACTATGACAATATTAAAAAACTACTTCGAGACAAAAAAGGTTCTGTTATAGCTAGTTATGTATTTCCTATTGATTTAGTTCAATATCAAAAAATTTCACCAGAAATTAAAATTCACGAAAAATATTATGTTAAAAAATCATACTATATGCCATTTTCTAAAAAATCAAAGATCACAGAAAAAAATCGACTGGTTTTTTGGGAGAAAGTAAGTGAGTTTTACAATGATAATAATGCTACAAAAAAAATACTTGATAAGTATAAATAGAATGATTTTTTAATTATTTAAGCTGCTTTAATTTTTTTGAAATTATTATAACATTCTATTTGTTTATAATTTTTATTTAAAACAACACAATAAAAGTAAAAGAAAAATATGATTAAAGGTATGACTTTTACATTATAAGGCTCAAGGTAATTGATTTTAATTATTTTAGGTACTATGTCTGTAGAAGATAAAGACGTAACAAGCATTTTAAGCCAAAATACCCAACTTTTAAAAATTTGATATTCTTTATAATAAGCCAAATAAATAGATACCCCAAGTGCTCCAATTATAATTGTTGGGCTTTCTGTTTTTTGGTTAAATATCACTATAAAAATAAGAGCAAGAATTAAAAGATCAATTTTTTCGTGTTCTAATAAATTATTTTTAAAATTGCTTAAGTAAATTTTTTTAAAAATAAGGATTGAAAATAAAATTAATCCAAAAACTTGATAATACATAGAGTGAATATTTAAATTTAAAAAATTATTAGATACTGCGATTAAAGACATACCATAGCTACTGGTTTCTATTTTTAGTAAATGAAAATAAGATAAAAATTGGCTAATAAAATAATCGTAACTAGAAATAGATATAATGCATAAAGATAATAAAATTAAGCTGAAAGAAGTATATAGTAAGAATTTAAATATTGTTTTAACATTTTTAAAAATTAAGTTGTACGCAACAAAAAAACCATAAATTTTAAATACAAGTAAAAATGAGCTCGCTGCTGAAAATAAAAAAAGTTTATTTTTTTCTAATAAATGATAACACATAACAAAAAGCGCAGCTAAGAGTGCATTTGATTGAAAATTATTTGCATTGTTAATAATTTCTGGAAGAATGATTGCAAGAACAATAACTTTTTTTCTCTCAGAAATTTTAAACATGGTTATGCTTTTAAATAACATGAGTGCATTAAATAAATTCCAAAGTATTGCCCCAATTTTTAAGTTAAATAATAAAAAAGGAAACATAATTAATGGAAAGAGTGGCGAATACTTGTAAAGATCAAAATACTCGTTATTGTAATGTATGTACAAATTTTGTTGTAGCAGAGTATGATTTAAAGAATGTAAAAAAATGTAATAATTATTTGCAGAGCTATCGCTTACAAAAATTTTAATGAGGCTTATAATTAAAATAACTAAAATGTATATTAGTAACATTTTTTTAATATTAAATTTTGAGAAAGTATCTTTTTTCATTAGTGGGCTAATTTTTTTACCTTTTATTGATTGGTGGGTGAACGAGTGGTTCAAAGAACTGTATAGAGGTATATAATTTTAATAATAATTTCAATTTATGTTGAAATTATTATTAAAATTTAACATAAAATATTAATATTATTGTTTTTTAATTATGAGTGTAAATAAATTAGTTTGGCCTAATAAAAAAATCATCTTGATATCAAATAATAACAATATGATTTTTTTGGTTTTTAGATTTTAATAATGTAATTAACATATGCATTTTTAGGGCGGGTTTCGTTGTCGCCTGCAGCAGAGGTGGAACCCGAAATTGAGAAGCCTGATAAATACCTTGAAAAATTAAATGAGTAGTTGGGTAAGCTGAAACTTACGGAGTGGGAGTGGGAGCCTGCTGATTCTGTTTCACTTGGGAGTTTATATGGGGCGTTGTCAAAGTCTGTGCGGCCGCTTCCAATCATTCCTTGACCACCTGCGTGACTTTCAGAATAAAAAGAATCTTGAAATTTATGACTATGACTCCCACCACTCGAAGTCCACGTACTAATATTTCTTTGATTAGGAGTTGCTTCGCCGCTCACACTTAAATTTGTTCCACCAGTCGATAAACTTCCTGAGCCATGACTATGGCTATTAAATGCGTCATTTTGAATAGAGCCAACATTATTACCAGTATTCCCACCCATGTTCATGGCCATACGGTTAGGTGCAGATGGCTCAATAATATGCGCTCTTTCTCCAGCTACGCCGCGTAAAAATAATCCTCTGTAATCTGGCAAATGAAATGTTGCATTACCATCTCCTACGCCATGCGCGGTACCAATTGTATCAAATAATTCTTCATACATTTCACGTGACACTTCGCTGCCATCACACAGTAGCCAGCCATCTGGTACTTTGTTTTTATCGCCTGCAAACGCCACTACGGTTCCTGTAGGAATAGATGGATTTTGGCCTAGTCTATGCACTTCTGTTACAATGCTATTAAGTTTATCTTGCATTGCCATAAATTCTTGCAAATTAACAGGATCATTTGCGTGCGCATGCACACTTAGTAAGGATACTGTGCTAATTAAATATGCAATTTTTTTTCTCATAAAATTTCCTTTAAAAAGTTACTAAAGGTAAAGTACCAATTAAGTAAACCAAAATTTGTTACAATAAATTAACTTATCTGTAAAGTTTAAAAAATAAATTTATTTAATTGACTATAATTTAAAAAATTACTACTAAATTTTATTAATTCTTGCATTTTTAAATTATTTGCAAGTTATTTATTTTTTTAAGAAAGAAATTTTTATGCTAAAAAATAAAGTAATTTTATTAAGTATTTTTGGTGGTTCTGTTTTGTTGCATAACTTTGCGTTACCTAGTGAAGTAACAGCACAGCGCAAAAAACGTAGTGTTGTAATGGATTATAATGATTCATTTTTACAAATTGCAACAAGTCAAACAACGGTTTGCACAATAAAATCAAGTAATTTTGCGTTAGAGTGCTCATCTTTGTATCAAGATGGTTCTCGCTTCATTGCTCCGCACACTGCAATAAGTGGTGAATTTGTTTCTGTTGCGTTAAGTGCAAGTCATTTTTGCGCAATTGCAAAAAACTCCAATGCGTTACTCTGCTGGGGCAATAATAATTTTGGGCAATTAGGTATTGGCAATACAGTATCGCAAAATGTGCCAACGGCTGTTTCATCTCAACTTAAATTTATTCAAGTTGTAGCAGGTACACAAAATACTTATGCCATTTCTCAATCTGGTGAATTATTTGGGTGGGGGTATAATTCTAACGGCCAATTGCCTTCGCGTGATCTTAATGTAACAGAGCCTATTAAAATTCAGTTTCAAAATAATGCAACAAAGTTTTTTCAAGTTGCCGCAGGCACTAATTTTTATTGTGCGCTTTCTCAAGAAGGTGAAATTGAGGGGGCTAAATTTGGCAATATTTATTGTGCAGGGGAAAATAAATTTGGCCAAGTTGGAGTAAAAGCTTCGCAAAAATTTGTAAAGCAGTTACAAAAAGTTGGAAATAAGCAATATCTCTCTGTTGCGGTGGGGCAAAATCATGCCTGCGCAGTAACAAAAGATAGCAAAGTAGAATGTTGGGGCGACAACACTTTTGGTCAAGTTGGATTGAACCCACGCAATAAACATTATTTTCATAAGCCTCAAAAATTATTAAGCACTCAAGAAAACTTTAACAATTTAAAATTTAAAAGTGTTGTTGCAACAGATTTTTCTACCTGTGTTATTGATGAAAATAATAAATTGTATTGCTTTGGTGATAACACTTTTGGGCAACTTGGAGGCGAGCCTAAGTTTAACACAATACCCATTAATTTTTTAGGCAATCAAACACGCTACATTCAATTTGAGCCTCGTGCACCCTATTCAGAGTGGAACCAAAATGTTGCAATGGTAACTGGTAACGATAAAACAACTTGTTCCATTAATAATACAGATAGTTCTATATTGTGCTGGGGTTTTATAGATAAAAATAAATACCAAAATTTAAGCATGGGCACTGTTGCCAAATGCGGCATCAGTATTTATGGAGATCGTTTACTTTGTGATGGCAAGTTAGACAAGCCAAATTCTATAGAAAGAAAACAGCATCTACCTTGGGTGTTGCCAACACAAACACCATGGGCAAGTAAAGAATCTTATGAGCAAATTAGTATGAACTCTTATATTGCTTGTGGGGTAACAAAAGGCGCTGAGCAAAATTTAGCATGTTGGGATTACGAAGCCACAACCGATCGAAGTGATCTTTACGCTTTTCCTGCAACTACGTTTAAAGACAATTCTCCAATTGTTCCTTTTAAAGTAGAAAAAGTTGTGGTAGGTACAAAACATATTTGCTTAATAAGATCTTTTGATAATGCGTTGTTTTGCAGTGGTGATAACTCTTACGGGCAACTTGGTAATAGCAACTACAATAGTACAAATTTACTAAAAGAATTTGAAGAAGTTAAAATAAATAAAGTAAGTACTGTTAATGAAACTGAGCAAGAAACAAAAATTAAATTTAAAGATATTGCTTTAACGTTTAATACAACGTGCGCCCTTACAGAAGACAATGATGTGTATTGTTTTGGAAGCAATAATTTTGGGGAATTAGGGGTTAAAAAAGGTTTATTTAACTCTGTTTCAACTCCGCAAAAAATTGAAAATTTTAAATTAGAAAATATTTATGGTGGGCTTAATCATTTTTGTGGGTTTGGAGTCACAAATCAAACATCTAAGCTATACTGCTGGGGCGATAACACCTTTGGCCAAACAACAAAATCATTTCGTAATAATAAGCCTGTAGAAATTGAAAATTCCGAAGAGTTTAAATTTGTATCAGTGGGAGATAATATTACGTGTGCCCTAAATAATAACAATGAATTAGCATGTTTTGGTAGTAACGAAACGCAAATTATTTCTGAAAATCCAGAAATTTTGTATACGTCAGTTCCAATACCTGTAAAAAGTGAAACAAAATTTTTATCAATTACAGTTGGTAATACCGAAATTTGTGGAATAACTAAAGAAAACAACGCTTTAATGTGTTGGGGCGGCTTAAAGCAATGAGCCGCTTTTTAATTTAAATTAATATTTTTTTTGACAGGGAGGTCTTATAGTGTTTAAAAATAAAGCAAATATTTTGTTTTTAGTATTTGTTTACCCACTATCATCTTGTAATGTAAACCAGCCAGATTATTTTTATCAAGACTTAGAAACAAAACGTTACTCTTTTATGAGTGATCTTTCTGCAAATTCAGAATTTATTAAAGAAACAAGTTCAGAAATTAGTGTAAAAGATTATCTTAATAGGCAAAAATATTGTCCGTTAAGTAATTTAAACGGACAACAACACATAAATAGTATTGTAGATGCCTATACCAATACAAATTTACTCGATACAAGCACATCGCAAGATATACCTGCAATTGCAATACTCACTAAAACCAGAGAGCTAACATCTGCAAATGCAAATTCTACAAACAATTTGCATCATTGCTATTATCCGGAATTGTATTTAGCCAATGCTTATGTGTTAAACATATTGCAAAGAGTTCCTTTTGCTCCTTTTAATCAAGAAATTTTGTTAATGAATCAGAGCAAAATTGATCCGAGCGAAGTTAAAAATTGGAATACAAATGAAATTATTAAAAATAGCCGTTTTGCAAAATTAAATGGAATCATTCGTTCTGCCAATATTGCCGAAAAAATTTCGGCAATGGACGAAACACGACTCTCAACAATTCCTAGATTTTATGCCAATAAAGAAAACAATAAAGTTTACTTATTTGGCTTTCAAGAGCAGCTTAGCAAAGAGTCTTACTATAAACATATTAATTCTTTAGCAAATGCGCTTTCTGCCATAGGTTATTTTGAACGTGCAATGTATCGTTGGAAAGGTGTGTATACGGCCGAAGAGCTGAATATGCAATCTTCTCTTCCTAATGATAGCTTGCAAGAAGTGTACTTAGATGCTTTAGAAACCCTTAGCAATGCATATAACAATAAAGAATCTAGTGATATAAAATTGAGCGTTAAAAATATTATTGCTTACGATTTTATTAAGGCGCACGAAAAATCAAGAAATGCTTTAACAAATAAATTTTGCAGTACCAATTCGGATTTTGATAAAATTCCTGCGCACGAATTAAATTTGTGTAGCGAAATGAAAAAAATTCAAAATCGCGCTTTTAATCTTGATATTAAAAATATGTTTTGTACAAGTGGCAAAAAGTTTGAACAGCCAAAAAATCCTGATGAGGTTATATTTAATTTAAATTGGGATGCAATAGAATGCGAAAAATTATTAAACGAAAATCCAGAACTAGAAAATGCTTATTTAGATTCTAGCGGGTATTCGTACTACGATATTTATCCTGCCTATTTAAATTCTATTAAATTTACAGAATCTATTAAAAATACCGAAGAAAAAATTGAAAATGTTAAATCAAAAATTTCTTTATTTAACATTCTTAAAACCCAAGAGTATAAAAATAAAGGAGTCGAATTATTAGATAGCATTGCAGCATTACAAGATAACTTAATAGTTGCTAAGCTAAGTTATAATAAATCTGCCGAAGAACTTGCTTATTATACTTTTCAAAAAGAAACTGCAAAATTAATTTTAGAAAGTGCAAAAATTGATATTCAAGAAAACGCAATCGAAGAAAAAAATAAATTTACAACTTATGTTAATAATTTAAGTGTAATAAATTCTTTAAATTCATTAAAGCATACTTTAGAAAACTATTCTTCTAATAAACACGAAAATTTAAATGAGTACAAAAAAATTCTTTGTGGCGATAATGATGCATCATGCTCTACAACTGGTGCGGTGGGTGAAATTAGCAAACTATATCGCCAAAGAGAAATTGCAGTTGTCAGTAATTGGAAAAATGAATGTTCGCGTATTGTTCGTGATCGCAACAATATTGCTCGATTATTAGGTAATAATGGTTGTGATTTGGCTGTGCTCACTAAAGGAACAACTCTTGATAAAGAGTTAAAAGAAAATATTTCTATAGTTGTTGCAAATTTAAAAGAAAATAAGCAATACAATTCTGCTGCTTGCCAAGGGGCTGCAATTTCTGAGGTAATGGCAAATCAAACCAGCACAAAATTAAAAGAGCTGTTAGATTTGCAAACGCCAGCAACCTCCCAAAAAGATGAAAAGTCAAATAATGATGCAAGAGATAAATATTTTAAAGAATTAGAAGATAAACTAAATAAATTTAAGTATGAATCAAGTGTAATTTCAAAAAATGAGTCAGAATACAGTGAAAATGCTGGTCTAAAATCTAAAGGAACTTCTACCTCAACAATAACTTCAACCAATAGTTCTGATGCAGTGCTAAAATCAGAGTTTAATTTTGCGCGCACTATAGCAGAAGCAAATTCTTATTTAATGAGTTATAATAATGCCATTCATTTAACTTCAGGTAATTTAGAGTTACTTTCAGAACCTCAAAAATATTGCGAAAATTTATATGTGTCATTTTTAAATAAAGACGGCTCAGATAAACCAGCTTTAGTTTCAATATTAGATAGTAAAATTGATATTCAAAAATCTGAGCTACAAAAATTGCAAATATTGCGCTCAATCGATCAAGATGTCACTGATTTAAATTTAGTTACAACAGAAAAACTTACAAATATAGATCATCAAATCAAAAGCCTTGAGCTATCTAATAAAAATATAGAAAATATTTTAGGTATTTCTATTGCAACAAGAAGAAATATATTAGGTAACGTAAATTCAGAATTTAGCTTTAATCTTGTGGATGGTTTGTATGATTCATACAAAGAAAAATTAAGATACTTGCCTTTAAAAAATTCTATTAATAAAAAAACATCTCAAGAAAGTGTAATAAAATCTGCAGAAATAAATGAAAGCGTTGCAAAGAAAAGTGTAGAAATTGCAAAAAAACAAGTTGAAAATTTACAAAATTCAATTGAAAAAGCGAAACTAAGAGTTGCCGCTCATAATAATGAATACTTTTTATTTACTGCAATTTCTCCTAAAATAGGTAGCTTTGCTGATGAATTATGGCGAATTGATCATGTGGGTGAATTAGCAAAACAAATTGTTAAAATTGCAACTATAAACATAATGCACACTTCGTCAGATAAAAGAAATTTAATGTTCGATAAAAATGAGTTTAAAAATTTAGTCACTCTTGTTTCTAACGTTAAGTATTATTGTAGTTACTTATCATCTTTTGAAGATGCGCAATTGTGTTTAAAAGAAATTATTAATTTAAACGAAGAAATATCTTTAAAAAAAGATGTTAAAAATGCACAGATTGATAAAGATTTTGTTATTAAAATTTATTCTAAAGATCTCAGAAAGCATAAAAAAAGTTATGTAAGCCCAGAGGAGCAACGTAGCGACGATGAATTACTAGCAAAACTCAATGCATCAGGTGTAATAGATATAAATTTAACTGAAGATTACTTTAAGTGGAAAAAACCTTTACTCAGAGAATTTTCTGAAAGCTTTTATAAAGCAAAAATTATAGGTATTAGTGCTGTAATTTATAAAAATGGCGCCTATGAAAGTGAGTTTGTGCATAGCCCTTTTGATGATTGGAATAATATTGCTTATTTGCTACATCAAGGCTTTCAAGATCCTTCGTCAATTACGGGTTGTTCTGCAAAATACGAAAACTATGCGTCCCGTTTGTATCATAATTATTTAGCAGAAGTAATGAGTAGTAATTTATCTCAAGAATACGAAAAATTTGGTAAACATTATCCAAAACTATTTTCACTAAACAGCCTGTTAAGTTATATGTGCAATAGAACAGAAATTATAAATTCTGCCGCAGTCAGTAACGAAAATTCATTAATCTATTTTACAGATACCAACGATCTAACGCAGCCAATCACTATTTTTGCTGATAAATCTACTGATTCAAAAATATTTCAGTACAAAGTAAGCTCAATGGGTTGGGTTGAAGAACTGCAAAATGACCCCTCGGCAAGGCCATCAGAAAGCGATGGTTATTGGCAGCCATTAACAGGCTTTATTGGTGATCTTGAAAATAGAACAACAGGTTCAGCAAAATATGTTACTCAAATTAAAAGTTGTATTAATGTAATGAATTTTGATACTGAAAGTTGTGCAATACCTAAAAAATCCGTTTACAAATCATTTTCTGGTTTTCCTCTACTTGGTAATTATAAATTTGTTTATGCACAGCATGCAAAAGATTTATACATAAGCAGCTTTAATGAAGACTCTTCTGAAGGCAGCTTTATCGATGGCATAGAACTCAATTTCATTGTTTCTAAATAATTAAATTATAACAGTTGGTGTTAAAAACTATACCAGCTGTTACCTAATATATAGGAATCAATATGCTTAATTTTAAATTAAAAATAAAATCTTTGCTTATATTATTTACAGCGTTATTTTATTTTTCAGAAGCATTGGCCGCAGTATTTAATTCTCCAGTTATTAATAGGCCCAAAGCACCAGGAAAAATTGGGTCTCGCGAACTCGATTGGATAGCCACAGACACAGGAGCATTGCATTACAATGTTCCTATTTTAGTGCCTAATTTAAGACAATTAAATATTGACTTGGCAGTTAAATACACCCCGCAAAACTCTTATAGTGAGGTTGGTCCATTTTGGGGATTAAATATTCCTAAAATTATTCTTGATACAAAGCGCGGCAATACCAAAACAATTTCAAGCCAAACATGTTTTTCATCTTTAGCAGATAATTTGTATGTCAATGGCTTGCGCATGATCCCTGTTGCCAATGGCAAGTGGGTGAGCAATTTAAATAGCGCTCGCGATGTGTTGCAGTGTGCAGAAAATGGTTTTGTTTATTATAATTCAAGTGGCGAAATATTTTATTATGGTTCTACCTTTGAATCACAGGTTGCAAGCCCTAATGGCGAAGCAATTGAATGGTATTTAAGCCGCCGCGCAACATTTCAAGGCAACCAAATTATAGAATACACCTATCAACGCCCTGTTGTGCCTTCTGCAGAAATTGGAATTAAATTTAATTTACGCAGAAAAAGCCAACCCGATAAAATGGATTTTATTTCTAAGCCTTTGCTTGTTAGTATTGCGGCAGATGATGTTAAAGTTCTGCTTAATTACGAAAAAAGCGTGTTTTATAATCCACACTTTAATGGTGGATTTCCACAGGTTGTTGGCGGCAGGGTTACAAATATTGTTGTGCAAAAAAATTCTCAGCAACTTCGTAACTATAAGTTTCGCTACGAATCGCAAAACGATACACCTTTTCCAAGATTGCGCGCTGTACAAGAGTTTGGTGCAGACGATTCTACATCGCATCCAGAAACGGTGTTTAGTTACAGGGTAGAAAATTTTGCATTTAAAGATAATTTTGAATCTGCAAATCAAGTCACCACAAAAGAATTTCCTGCTGTTTCGCATATTCGTTATGCAGACATAGAGGGCACTGGTAAAACTCAAGCCATAATGCAAGATTACGGTGCGTACTCAACGTTTGACATCAAATCATTTGAACCAACTTCTGTGTTTCCTAAAGATGGTAGCAGAGGCAAATTAATTTTGCAGTCAGAAAAAAAGCTGCATGCGCCTTATATGAGAATTACGGTTGATAACACAACTTTTATTGATTTTTCAGGTAGTGGTCTGTCAGATCTTGTGATGTTCCACGAAAATTTAAAAACTTCTCCATCTGTTATTTTAAATACCCGCACAACCGATGACAGGGGACGTCTAAGCTTTAATAAAATTGCCGAATTTGCAGATAAAGATTTTAAACTAGCCCGCTGCATGTATAAAAAAGATCAGGTTTTATTTGGCGATTTTAATGGCAATGGCAGAACAGATTTTGTTTGTATTCGTGAAGGTTACATTAAATTTTTATTTAATAATGGATTGGTAGAAAAAGGAGTCGATGCTAAAGGTAACCACCGTTACGACATCGATGCAGAGTATCTTGGTTTTGAACTCACCACCTCAAACATTGCAGATGATTCTTACTCTGTGGTTGACTGGAACGCCGATGGCTTGCCCGATATTTTAGAGCTTACAAGCTCACGTTTTGTTTTGTATTTAAATAACGGTCGTTTGGCAAATGGCGAAAGATCAGGAAGGCTGTTTGAACGTGTTGATTTAGGCGAATATCCATACGACATTGGCCGCGTTAAAATGCCTAAATTAACAATTGGTGATTTTACCGGAACAGGCTTACCAAGTATTAATTTATTAACACGTAAATTTTTAATTAATAACGGGTTGGGCAAGCCAATGACTGGTGTGCGCATTGGACCCGTTTTGTACACCGCAGACCTTACGTCTGTTGTGCAATTAACGGGTGATGGCAAGCAACAAATTATTTCTACAATTATTGTTGGCAGTGTTACATTAATAGAGTTCCCCATCCGTTCGTTTCCAAATTTACTACATTCTGTTGCAACCTCCGATGGTCGCTTTTTAAGTTTTAACTACACCTCCTCGGTATTAGAAAATAATGAAGCCATTCATTATGACCTTGATGAAGAAGTTAAAAATATCGAAAAAAATTCGCCTGTCATGCCAGTTGTGATTCCTCTACTAAAACAAACAGGATTATCTGATGGTTTTAACCCCACGCGTATGTGGCGTTATTCGTATCGTGTTCCGTATTTTGATAGGGCGCAAAAACGATTTTTAGGATATTCGTTGGTAAGAACTCAAACTGTGGGTGATGAAACGCAGCTTGGTACGTTAACAGAAAAGCGATTTTTATCGGGTTTTCGATTACCAGAAATGAGTATTTATCAACGTGTCGAAGACACTAGGTTATCTAGCGAGCGCACAGCATTTTCGCAAGGCGAGCCTTTGGAGTGTTTGCAGCCACAAAGCTCTGGCGTTGTGCCGTTATGGTGTAATGATTTATCTGGTCATCAATATTATACAAGAGTGGGTGCTGCGGCCGATGGCACTGCGTTTGCAACCGGTTTATTTAATACCACAGAAAAATACTCCACATCACACTCTACTGTGCTGTTAAGTTTTTTAAACCCAAGCGAATATGCAAGTGGCGCAAGTTTTAATCAACAATCGCAGCTTGGGCAAATTTTAGAAGATTCAAAACAAACTACAGTTTCGGGGCAAACTTTTTTACGTAACAATAAAATTTCAAAGTTAGAAAAATATTTTTACGATCCCTACGGCAGGTTGACCACAAAAATTTCTAGCAACGAGCCTGTTTTAAGTAATGATAATTTGGTTACAAATTTAACTTATTTTTGCCCTTTGAGTCATTCAGAAAATCCCAAAATTTACTGCGATAACATAGAAACAACGCAAACATCTTCTTCACAAGGAAGCGTTAAACCCACTACACAAAAAATAATTTATGATTATTCTCGTGGCTTGCCCATAGAAGAGTGGTCTTCTAATCAAACAGGCGAGTTGGTGTTGCAGGCAGCAGCTCATTACGATAATTTTGCCAGAATTAATTATTTAAAATACGCCAATGGTCAATCTTCCACAATGTTTTGGGATACAAATACTGTAAATTTAAAATCTATTCTTGATCAAGATGGCTTAGAAATTCAGGCAGAGTATGATGCATTTGGACAAATTACCGAGGTTAAAAATTCTAGGGGAAGTATTCATAAATACACTTACGATTCTTTAGGTCGTATTTTAAGTTCCGCTAAAAATTTAGGCGGCCAAGCTCCATTGCAGGTTTCGGATTCATCCCAATCTCTTTGGGAAATATTTATCAATTGGTTAAAAAGGGCATTTGGTTTTGAAGATCCTAACTCTCAGTTTAAAGAAACAAATTTAGATTCTTCTGATAGCAACAATATTGTTACTGTAGAAAAATATGAGTATTCTTTCCCCTCTGTTAATTTGCTAGTTGGCAACTCTATAGACGAAGAAGTGAGAAATTGGAATCACTTTGATGGAACCCTTACCACCACCTACAAACCCGAAGTTTATAACGAAACAACAATAGGTAAAATTCAAAATTCTCTTATTAAACCTGGTTTTGTTAGTATTTATAAAAGAAATAATGCTAGCGAAGAATTAACTTTAGTTTCTAAAACATGGTTATCTGGTGTTGATGAGCCTTTATTTACAGCTTCGAGAGTTAATAATAATAGATTTATAGTTACTAATAAATCAAGTATCAACTCTTTAGGAAAAGTATATAAAGATTATCTAAATTCAGAAATGAGTTTAGATAGCGTTCTTAAAAATGAGTTACCAAACTTTGATAGCTTTAAATTAAAAGCTGTTAATAAATTTTATTCAGATGGTTCAATTTTTACGCAAGAGTTTGATACCGGTTCTGTTCTTAAAGTTATTCAGGGAGTTGATTTTGAAGAAACCATTTCTCCAGAAGGCCGCCGCTCTCGAAAAATATTAAATTTACTTGGGCAAATTGCAGAAAAACAACTTGGTTTAGATTCAAATGGTAACGTCACTAAAGATACTTTAATTACCAATGTGTTTTATGACGCGCTTGGCAGAATTTTTAAGGTTACAAATAATGACGGCCTCGATGCACAACAAAGTTTTGCGGCTAATAATCAAGTTGATTATCAAATCAACAATGCCTTAGGTGTTTCGCGCTTTTTTTACGATAATTATGGCCGTATGGTGCAATCGGTGTTGTGTCCTGTTGGTACTAATGTTGATAGCTGTAATATTTTAAATGCGGCAATTTTAAATAAAACGTATAGCTTTAATGAAATTGGTAAATTAACTAGCGAAGAACATTTACGCTTTGAACGCGAAAATGGCACCCACTCTAAAGAGCTGGTAACATTTACTTATGGCAGCATAAATAAAAATAATAGAAAACAAGATATTGGTTTGCCAATTTCTGTGTCTGTGCTTTCGCAAACAGAATTGGGTACAAGCGAAAGTATTAAAAAATATGCATACAATCGTGATGGTATTGCCTCATCAGAAGATCTTGAACTCTTTTTAAAACAACCGCAAAAATTAGATAATACTACATTTGCAATGCAAAGTGTGGGTGTTTATCAACTTGAACGCATTAATGATTTATCTGGAAATTTAGTACAACTTCGTACTCGAGGTGGTTTTACTCGTAATGTTATTAGTAACCTTAAAGACAATTACTTTACCGGTTACCTTGCACATTATGAACCAGGAACATCACTTGCCAAAACAATTAAATTTTTAAAAGAAGGAGTTGAGCTTAGCACTCCACTACAAAATGTAAATTACGACTCACAAGGTTACAATAATAAAATTGATCTCGAAAATAATTTACAATTGTTGTCTTGCTGGCACAAACGCAAAGAAGTTCCTTTATCATTTTGGGCAGGGCAATCAAGCTTTGCGCCAAGCGAAATTTGCGACCAAAACAATGATAATAGCTCTAACGCATTGGTTCATACCCGTTGGCAGTACGATAATGACCTCAATCCTGTTGCCTCATTGCATAATAGTAATAGCGAATTTTCTGATCCGTCGTTATCGGCAAGCTCTTTGTTTACTTACGATGCCCAAGGGCGTTTGGCCTCAACCCGCGGTGTGGGTGATGATGGCACTTCGTGGGGAAGTATTCATTACGAATATTCAGTTGGCGGTAAAATAAATAAAGTAACACGTTCTGGTCACTTTATTAAAAATCGTATTTCGCAAAACTCCAATTCATTAACAGACACCTATTCGTACTCACAAACTGGGCAACTTGGAGTATTGCAAAATGTGTTTTCAACGGATGGTTTTGAGACGGCGAAACAAGAATTTTCGAGTGATGCCATAGGGTTTAGAAAGTTTGGTGTTTCGCCAACTCTTGCTGTATTAACCCCAACTTCTATTAATAATTTAACGGGTCATAAAGAAACAAACAAAGAAACCTATTATTCTTCATGGAAAAATCGTAACGAAATTCCCATGCAAAAATATGTATGGAATGGTCGAGGTCAGCTCGCTGGAGTGTTTGCGGCATCGTTACCAAGCGATGAGAAAAAGCCATTAATAACCCATGAGTTGTTAAATTATCGCATGAGCGATGAAAGTGGTGGGCAACTTGCAGAGTTTGATGGTGTTGCGTTTGAAGCAGATGGAGCTGAAAATGTAACACAGAATTCTAATAAAAATAATTATGTTCACCCCACCAAACTTGCAAGGTTTGTATCGGTAGGAAGTGGCATCTCATTTGAACGCGATGAATTGCATATCAACATCGATTTGGGATCATTTGCAACGTTAAGATTAATTACCCGTTACCCCACATTAAATGCCAGCAGCCCAGAAACGTTAACAACCAGCTCAATGCAAAGCCGTAAAGAACTAGTGGTGAAAGATTTGGTTGGCAGTGTTTCGCAGGTTATTGATTTAGAGAGCAAAAAAATAGTTGAGCGCAATAGCAGTGAACCATTTGGGTTATCACGCGGAATACCCTTACTCACCAATGCAGTGCTTGCCGATTACAAGGCGCAAGGCGCCCGTGCCGATGTTTCGTTATACAGCAATCCCAACAGCAATAAGAGAGCCAATTGGCAGGCAAAATCGTTTGAAGTGTTAGGTGATCATCCACAAGAATTGCAAGGTTTGCGTGGCACAGTGCAATACGCTCAAGGCAAGTTTTCAGCCGCAACGGGTATGCATTCCATGGGGGTGAGAACGCTTGATAGTGCGCGAGGTGTTTGGCTTTCTCCAGATTTATACATGGGTAGAAATTTAGAAGGTTTGGTAAAAAATCCATTAGAAGCGAACGTGTATCAGTATGCAAATAATAATCCCATAGCTGCTCACGATCCGAGTGGTAAGGCTCGTGAATATGATTTAGGAATTTCAAATGATTCTTCTTCGGGTTCTGGTAACGGCTATGGTTTAGGTATAGGGGGT
>QOVW01000016.1 GCA_003339605.1 Spirobacillus cienkowskii
TGCAGCATATCCTGTTTTCAATATTCATCAATTTCCGTATAAATATTTATTTTTGGTTATCTATGTTGCCAACAAACTTAGTGGACGGCGTATTATTAACTTATCAAAATCAATATCTTTAAAAGCCTCTATAGGGGTTGTGTTGATTTCAGGCAATTTTTCTTCAAAAACATCTTTTGATCTTTGCGTAGTTATTTTTTTAATAGCATTCACCAACTTTTCGGTCATTTGCTTGGCTGTAAATTCAACATTTTCAATGTTTTCGCTAAAAGAAAATTCGCCCATTATTCCTGCCGTAAAAGTTTGTTTTGTATAATAATCAAGTATCTTTTTATTATCAGAAAATTCACCAATAATAATCTTATTAGCAGATTTAAAATTAAATTCTTCATTATTACATTGATAATTAGTGCGGTCTTTTTCTATAATAACATCTCTACAATTAGTTTCCCCTTGTGATGTATATTCAACTTCAGTTTTTTTAGAAGAATTAACATTACCCCCTTTTCCTCCATCATTATTGCAAGAAATAAAAATTAAAAAACTCAATAATAATAAAAATAATTTCATAAAATCTCCTATTTATTACAAATTTTTTGTTGTCTTTTATTATTTTCATCTTTTAAAATGGAAACCTTGTTGTCAATATTTCTAAAAAACGGATCATTTCTATTATAATCATTTTCATAATTTTCTCTCATTTTTTTAACATCAGAATCTATTTTTGCATATAATACTTGTTTTTGAGTAATATATTCTTTACAATTATTCTGATAATTTAGATAAATTTTTAGCAAATCTTGAGAGGATTTATGAAGAATATCTTGGTAAAAAATACTCCTTGCTCTAGATAGATTTTCATATTGTCGGCTTTTTTCTTTATAACTGTCGGATTCTTTTATTGCCTGCTCATCGATAAATTTTCTAACGCTATTTTTTACATCATTTTTTAATCTATTAATTTCATTATCCATAAAAATATAAAACAATGTTAATTTATCATCAAATCTTTTGAGCTCATTGAGATCAATATCTCCACTTAAATAATTTAACCTGTCAATTAATGCTTTTAATTGATCTGTAGTATACACTTTATTATTATAAAATTTATCAATACTCTGTATTGAACTATCAATCATACCTTTTAAGTGAGAAACAAAGTTAAAAATAAATTCTTTATTTTTAACTTGTTCTTCTGTTAACACAAATTCGCTTGGTAAATTTTTACAAATAGATAATGCTAATTCTTTTATTTTTTGGGGCTGCTTAACCCAAGTATTTTTATAGTACCAATTTTTTGCTTCGTGAAATTCTAAACTTTCATTAACACTCCAATATTCAATATTTCGCATATCTCTTCTTTTAAACTTAATTTCTAAAATAGCTGCAACTCCCATTCTCAATATATCCGAAGTATATCTATCGTCTAGATAAATAGATCTTTCAGCTATTAATGGATGCAAATTAATTTCTTTAGAATCAAAAATTAAGTTTGACTCTTCACAATAATTATCAAATGATTTATCAATTTTTCTTATTCTGAGCTCTGATTCTCTGAATTCAAACATAGAATTTCGGATTGTACTTTTTAAACTCGATAACCGATCAATTTTATTTCTTAAATTATCGGCCTCATCAAAACTCACAATTTCATCAATAACAATATTTTTATACAAATTATCAAATTCTATAATTAAATTTTCTAATTTTATTTTATTATTGTTATAATCTTCAATTATTATTTTTAAATTATCTTTTCTATCAGATAAATTATATTTATACATTGAAAAAATAATTTCTGGAAAAATAACCTCTTTTTCGTGTTTAATCACTTCTTCCGAATTTTTCATATATTTGCTATTTGCATACGCTACAGTTTGAAATAACATTAAAGTTGCTGTCACTAATTTTTTCATACAATTCTCCAATTGATAAATTTTAATATTTACAAAAAATATCCTATTTTTTATTCAATTTTTCACTACAGCCGCAACTCCTTTGCCTGTAGAATTTAAAGCATCATACAACTGCCAAACAGAATCTAAATTACTTTCAAATTTTCTGTAATCTCCATTTGCTGCATAGTACTCAGCCTCTTGCAACTTTAAATTTCCATATAATACCGCTTCATCAGAATAGTGGGTTTTTAATTTTTTGGCTAAACGATTTGATGCGTCTATAATAGAATAATTTTCATAGGTATTGCCATTAACCGCGCTAATATTAAAATAATCTTTTGATAAAGTATTTCTAGAAGCTCTAGCATAAATATTTGTACTAAGATTATTTATAAAATTTATACTAGTTGATGCTCTATTTGAATATCGATTAGCCGTATCAAGTCTATTTTCTGCAAGCAATGCATCAGCTTTTAAAGAGTTTTCTATTGCTATTTCTGCTTTTTCTAAGCTTATTGGCGAATATGAGTTTTTTAATACACCTAAAGAATTATTTATATTTTTAATTATTTTAGTATAATAAGAAAATTTTAGGCTACTTTCTATTTGATTTATATTTGTTTTAAACTGTATATTTTCTATCTGTTTAAAAAATGGTTTAAAATCATTTATAATTCCATTGTCATCAACAAATTGATCCAGTACCAATTTAATTTCTGCTAAATGTTCAATTTTACCATTAGCTTTTAACTCATGGTATTTTTCAAATAAGTCAGTTAGTTTTCCAACTGCCTCTCTATACTCTGCAAAACTTGAAGAAGAAAGATTGTGCCTCGTTTTCTCAATAACTTTTTCTTTACTCTCAAGCTTAAAGTAAGAAGCTTGAGCTCGCATTAACTCTGCCGCATCAGCGTTGCTTTTTTTCGCTCTTTCTTCTAACTCCGCTTCTCGTCTGGCAAGCTCTTTTTCTGCTTGTTCTGTTGTTGCTTTTTCTACATCTTTGCCAAGCGGAGTATAATCCCTTAAAGGTAGTGGTTCTGGCACTATTTTAATTTTTAGCTCTTCTTCAATTTCTTTTTTAGTTTTTTCTGCTAAAGCATTGTACTTTTCGTTTGTTCTATTTAATTCATTTCGAAATTCACGCTCGTTCTCTTCTAACTGTTTTAACACCGAAATAGGAAGAGAAGTGCTACTTGAATTATAATTACCATTATCTCTAGGAATAAATATTGGATTTCGTATATTGTAATCACCAGCAGTTGGAGGATTGTTTGTATTTGTTTGTCCGTTATAATTATGCGGAAACACAAAGCAACAGTTTGCGTAGGCAGAAAAAGATGTTAAAAAAAAACTCAATAAACCCATTAAATATATTTTCATAAATAAATTCCTTTTTAAAAATTTAAATTTCTGATAATAATTTTTTATACTTTTTTATTTCTGCTTTATTAAAATTTTCGGTATTTTCTGCTTCACGCAACATTTCATTAACTTGATTTTTCATATTTAAAATATTATTATACAACAAATCTGTATCAATAATTTTTAGTGTTTCTTCTAAAATAATTTTTAAATTTTGCCTTTCTTCAGTTAACTGAATTTCGTTTAAATTTCTATTTAAAGATAAAAACATAAAAATTTCAGTTTCAATATCATCTATGATACTCATTATAAATAATTCATTATTGTACTTATCTTTTAAATTTTTTAATTCTAAATTATAGTCATCTATTACTGCAAAAAAATCATAATTATCTAAATTTTGCAAATACATGTTTAATTTTGTAAACATTTTTTTAAGATCACTAACTTTTTTTAAAAACGCATTGTTTTCTTTTAATGTATTAATAAGATCGTTTATTTTATTTACAGAAGTTCGCGAAAAAGACACCTCAACAGAATTAATCTTAAAACTACATGTAGAGATAAATTCACTATTTTGCGTAAACCATGGATAGGTATTTTTAAAATATAAAGATTTTCCTTCAAATTTATGAATAAAACTACCTTGAACAATTTGTGCATGATCTGCGTTTGAATTTAGCTCTAAAAACAACTTTTTAAAATTACAATCACGAAACTCGTAATTAACTAAAAAACTCATTTCTTCATTAAATTTTTTAGAATACGGCTGAAATTCAATTTCATCAAAACGACAATTTTTATATTTCCCATCTATTATATTACATTTACTGGCAAATAAATTTTCATTTATACCTAAAGAAAAAGCATTTAAATAAAATCCTGACGCACATAAAAAAGCGCTTAACTTTAAAATTTTTTTCATTGTATTTCCTCAATTATATTACTAATAGATTTTTCAACCAAAACTAAGCTTTCTGCACTAACGTTTTCGTGCGATGCTTTAAACAATTCAAATAAAATTAATAAATTATCTTTTTTATCTGTAAGTTTTAAAATTTTACTTTTAGAAAAAGAATCATTTAATAACTCTTTTTGCTTATTTAATAAATCTTGAACCGTTACAATATCATAATTTTTATAAAGATTATAAAGATCAAATTGATTAACAATAAATTGCAATACAATGTAGTTATAAAAATCATTATTATCTAAATTTAACGCCGAATTATAAAAATTTTTTGTTTTTAATCCCCTATATTTAAATCTTCCTTCTCGTTCATTATTATGCTGTTCCATAATTGGAACAGGTCGATCTTTTGTATAAACAAATTTTCCTCTAAAACATTCTTGTTCTATTTGATTAACCAAATCAATCAATCCAGAATTTTCTTTAAGTATTGAATCTATTTTAAAAAAAGATATAATACTGTTAAACTCATTTGCAAATTCTTCATAATTTTTTTGATTATATAAATTTTTTGTTGAGGTTATTTTATTTAAAAATTTTTCGGTTATTTCTTCTTCATACGATTTTCTTTTAACTTTTGCCTCTTCTACAAATGTATCCTCAAAATTATTTTCTCTTTTACGAGAAATATCTGCTCTAAGCTTATCAAAATCAATGTGCTTAAAAGACTTCATGGGAGTTACATCAACTTTGGGAAAATTTTCTGCAAACACAGCATTTGCCCGATGCGTAGTAACTTTAGTAATTGCTTCAAGCAATTTATCTGATATCTGTTTTGGGGTTAACGTGCTTTTATCAAGATTTTTAAAGCGCAGATCTCCAATTATTCCAGAGGTAAAAGTTGCTTTTGTGATGAAATCAAGATCTTCTCTATTTCTAATAATTTTTCTAGATTTAAACACAATTTCATCATCTTCGTATTCATATTCAATAGCATAAGGTTTTAAATCAGGAGGGATCTCACTAGAATATCCTTGCCGCAACGGTGATTTAAAGACATATCCAAAGTCAGAATCTGCAAATTTAATTTCTTCTTCACTTTTGTTTTTACATGAAACAAGTATTAAAAAACACATTAATAACTTTGTATGCAATCTTAATATACTCATAAATCCTCCAATTTATTGCATATTTTTTGTTCTCTTTTATTGTAGACAAATTTTAAATCTGCAACTTTTCTGTCAATAAAACTTATAAAAAACGGATCATTTTTATTGTATTCGTCAATATAAATTTCTCTAATTCTTTTTACATTTAAATCAATTTCTTTATAAAAAGAATCTTTTTCATCTATATATTCCATACAATTATTATTATTTCTAATATAATTTTTAAATAACATTTGCCCAATACCATGACCAACTTCTTGAAGAAACATTCTTCTTGCCTCACTTACTTTTCTATCAGATCTAAACTTATTTATTAATAAATCAGATTCTTCTTTTGCTTTTTGAAGATTAAATTTTTTTCTATTAAATTCTGAATCAATATTTAATTTCTCAATTTTATTAACTGCATCAATATAAGATAATGTCATACTATCATCAAAACTACCCAACTCATTGAGGTCTATATCGCCGCTTAAATAGTTTAATCTATCTATTAATGCGCTTAGTTGCGATAAAGAATAAGTTTTATTATTAGAAAAATCATTAATGTTTATTATAGTATTATTAATTTCGCTTTGTATCTCTAAAATAAAATTTGGTACAACCTCTCTATTGCTTATGTTTATACCAGATACAACAAAATCTTTTGTTGTATTTTTACAAATTGACATTGCCAATTGTTTAACTTTTTCTGGTTGATTAATCCAAGTATTTTTTAAATACCAATCTTTGGCATCAGCAAATTTTTGTTGATGCAATTTAACCAATTCTTCCAGTTCCTTTTTTCGTTTTTGCTCAATATCATTTTTTCTAAACATGGCAAATATTGTGCCAACAGCAACTAAAGCTCCTAAAACCAACAAACCCCATCCAGTAGCAGATAAAAAAGTAGCTCCTCCGGCTTGTCCCATCGAAATAAAAGATCCAATAAACCCTTATGTTTTCTCCAATCCAAATACTGCAACACTAATTGAAAAACCCGAAATAGCTGCAACTCCCATTCCTAACAAAAACGATTGTTGCACCTCAGATTTATAAGTAATATCATAATACAATGACGTACGTTCATCATTCTCATCAAACTTACTTACTGCTTTTCCTAGACTTTGTGGTTGTAACTCCATTTTTTTTGGGTTAAAAATTAAATTAGAATTTTCACAATAATTATTCATAGAATTTGATATATTTCTTAAATTAAATTCAGATTTTTTTAACGTATAAAGAGAATTTCTAATTTGATTTTTTAATTTTTCTAACTGATCAAGTTTTTTATTAAAATTTAAGTACTCACTTGTATTTATATTTTTAGGAATTGCTGTGTTTTTATACAAAAAATCAAATTCATCAATAATTTTATCTAAATTAATTTTACTATTAGAATATTCTTCTATTACTTCTTGTATATTTTTTTTTCTATCAGATAAATTTTCCTTATACATTGCATTAATAATACCAGGTAAAATATTTGTAACCTCTGTATGAACAAATTCATTAGCCCTCCTCATATATTGATCCAAATCACTTGGATTTGAATATACTGCACTATGAGTAACTATTAGTATTGTAGCAATGATTTTTTTCATGTTATTCTCCAATTAATGATTTTAAATGATTAATTGTAGATCTGTTAAAATTTTCTTCATTTCTAACTTCGTCCAATATTTTTCTTATATTATCTCTATAATTACCGTAACTACTCAAAGAATAATCATTAAAATGCTGATCTATTCTGTTTTTTAAATTATTTAAAGTTTGATTAATTTGATTTATTAATGAATTTGAAATTCTGTAATTTTTATTTCTTTTTGTTAAATTAATACGATTTAATAGTGCATTAAAAGTTGCATTTTGCTCTTCGTTTAAATTGATAATTTCTTGTATATTACTCATTAGCATTTGCAAATTTTGTTCTACAAATTCATAATTTTGATTTTCTAAATAATAAGTTATATTTCTTATATTTCTAAAAATACTATCGCGCATATTTATTGGTTGACTTGCAGCTAACATTTGACCACTAAAATGGTTTATTCGAGACTTGCTATCTGGCGATAAATCTATCTCAATTTTTCGTATTACAAGATGGCATGGTCTACTGTAAGAAAGATTGTAAGTTCTTGAGGGCGCATCATCCTGAAGCCACAGCGCGTGCCCATAAAGCACAGCTTGTCCTTCTGCTGACTGAAAACTTTTTAAATCAGCATCAGTTTTCATTTTTAAATGCAAATCATTATTATCATCGCATCTTCCATTTCTTGAGTTAACACAGC
The DNA here is from genome assembly GCA_003339605.1 of Spirobacillus cienkowskii. Lineage (GTDB taxonomy): Bacteria > Bdellovibrionota_B > Oligoflexia > Silvanigrellales > Silvanigrellaceae > Silvanigrella > Silvanigrella cienkowskii. The sequence continues at coordinate 7,610 of QOVW01000016.1, forward strand.
ATTTTCCTTTAGAGTATTGAACTTTAAATTCTAATTCTGTACTAAATCTATCTTTATTTGTTAGTTTTTTATCTGTAAAGCTAGAAAAATTACAATTAGTAAACATTCCGTACCAATTTCTACATGATTGACTCATAATATCAGTATTGGTTATATTTGTTGCAAAAGAATTGAAATGAAATATTGATAAAAATAATAAACTTGCTTTAAAAATTTTCATTATCTGCAGCCCTCTTATTTAATAATTATTTACACTAATTATACTTATTCACCAAGCTATACTTGACTGATTTAATATAAACTTTGCTTCCCATTTGTCGATTGGTTACAAACGCTGGATATAATTCTATTGCTTCATCAATTGTTGCATAACTGTTAAATGAAATTTTTGCAAATTCAATTGGCACTCCTTGTGAATTAAATTTTCCAAGAGTTTTATTGTAAAATGGCTCTCTTTTTACTTCTAATCCTTTATTATAAATACCAATAAAGAAATATGGATCAGATGTTGTGCGCAAAAATTCTGCTGCAATTTCGTACTCAATTTCTAAATTATAATTTTCGCCTACTCTATATTTACTATTTTTGTAAATTGGAATGCCGTACTGGCCTACACCAGAAAACGAGAGAACCTTCCAATAACCATGTTCTATTTTTCCTATATAATTGCCAGAATAATACTGAATTGACTGAGGATTCATGAGTCTTGTATAATAATCAGCAAACATTTCTCCTTCAACACTACTCAATAGTGCTTGTGCACCATTATACACTTCACCAAAAATAATACTTTGCGCATTTGCACAAAATGGCATTATAAAAAAAACCGGCAATAATTTTTTAATCAATGCTTTTCTCCCTGTAAAAATTATTCTATTGATATTTTCTGTTATGGTACTGATCCTCTTTTGGAAGCCGCAATGTAATCAAAGTTAGGATCACGATAATTATCACCCACCGTAACACCACAGTTACATTGAGCGGATGAAACAGTGTCTCCTATACCAATTTCATGTAGATTTTTTATAAAATTTTGTGAATTGCTGATTGGATTTGCTATTTCAGTTTTTTTTCCAGTATAGTTAGGATTTTCATATAAATAAAGTGCACAACCCGGTGCTACTTCAGCTCTGCTTGCCTGGTTATCAAAAGATTCGTCACGTCCTTCCCAACCACCAGAAAACATACCGTGAAAGTACCCAACCCATCTTCTTCTACTAATCATTATATTAGAAAAATCATGATAAGCTTCACCGTTTGACATACTAAGCCGATAACCATATTGTCTTCCTTCGAGATAATTATTGAAGCTTTGATCTCTTGTACGAGTGTGTTGATCCAGTACACAATGAGCAGCCATAGCAGTTGAAGAAGCTGATAATATAGAACTACAAATAATAAATTTACCTAATAACTTTTTAATTTTTTATCCTTTTATTACATCATTAAAAATATTTTTTAAGCTAAAATAGTGCGCATTGCATACATGTGTGTAAACCATGTGTCTTATTAAATTATTAAAATTACTTGAAATTACTCTATTTTCCCGTTCAAAATCATTTTTATATTTTGTGATTAATGAAGTAGTAATAATTTCTTCGCAATTTTGGGACGAAACAGAATTGACATGCCATGAATTTACATAATTACTCGATCCCGAATAATAAACTAATTTTTTTGATCTCATATCAATTTCAAAAGTTAAATTATGAACAGGATTATTATATTGATCAATTGTAATTGGTGTAACCCGTGTTAACCTCAATTTTACTCTTTCATCGCCATTTCCATAATTCGTATACGAACAATCTTCTAATGAGTTGGAATAGTCACTATAATCAAATTTATATTCAGTGCGTTGATAGTAATCTGTGCCACCTAACAAAGAATAATTAAAATACGTTAATGTCGAAATAGAACCATTGCTGTATTTATTATTTAATTTTTGCCCCAATACTTGACAAAAATTTTGAGAATTATTATTAGCACTCGCATTACCAAAATAAAAACCACATATCGATAAAGAAGTTAACGCTATTTTAAAAATTGATTTATACAATTATACCTCCTATGTAAAAAAAATAGAACTATTTTAAATTCAAAAATCAAATATCAAAAAAAACTAAAATTATCAAACTAAATAATTGATATTTTTAGTTTTTTATTATTTTATAAATTTAATTTTTAATATAAATTAATATAAATTTTTTAATAAATTAAATTTATGTTATTTTAATGAAATGATATTTTTAAAAACCAGCGCTTCCCAAAAATTAAAAAAATTTATTTTAAATAGCACTGTTTTTTAATTTTAAAATCAATCTGGTTACTTATGAAAAAATGGATTTACAGGAATATCAATGGGTACTTGAGGTTGGTTTTTAATTCGTAATATTTCTGATTCATGCAACTCGGCATAAAAAATACCTGGTTCTGTTATGCTTCCTTCACATAGAATTTGACCTTCGGGATCAAAAATTGCGCTTTGACCACTAAAATCTAACTCTCCATGGCTACCAACAAAATTCGATACAGCAACATACATGGTATTATCAAATGCTCTTGTAGAAAAAATAGAAGAATGACTTAACTCTTTACCAGTTTTGATAAACGCTCCCAAAACCAAATAAACAGCAGCATCTTCTTTGGCCATTGCCTTTGCATGTTCTGGGTGTTGCGAGTCATAGGAAATTGCAATAGAAATTTTCCAAGAATCAACATCAAACTGAAGACCTGTTTTGCCTTGAAGAAAAAATTTTTTTTCAAAACTATCTAAATAATGTTTTTCGTAAATTCCTAAAATATTGCCTTTGTCATTAATCACAAATGCACCATTTGCTAGACCATCTGGTCGTTGAATACACGCACCAACAACAGCATAAATTTGTAGCCTGCTGCACGTGTTTAATAAATAATTTATTGCAGCACCACTTTCATTAACGCTACACCGACCTTCTTCAACCAAATACAAATCATATCCCGAAAGAGCAAGCTCTGGAAATAAAACAAGGCGCGCTCTTTCTTGCGCGGCCTCCTCTAAGAATGCAGCTATCACCTTTGAGTTGTAACCAAAGTTACCGCTAATTGGGTCAAATTGTACTGTAGCAACCTTTAACGATTTTTTGGAAGACATAGTCTATTTTCCTTTTTTAAAATCGTAACAAAGATAAAGTAGCAAAATTAACTTAGTAAATTGAATTTAATGGATTAGTTGTTACGTCAAACACTTCCCATTTTCGTGCTAGATTGATTGCAAGCATTGCAACTTCATCATTTTCACTTTTGGTTAACTGTAACACACGATTATAAAATAGGGGAGACAAGGCGCCGTCTAAAATTTGTAACGCATAAATTTGCTGCGCAGTATTATTGGAGTTTACATATTGCTCTAATCTTTCTAAATTCCAGTTTTGCGGAAAATTAGAAACCAAATTAGCGAGCTTATAACAGCTTTCAGTACATACTTTTTCTTGTAAATAAATAGTTTCTATTTTTTCTAGCAATACATCATCATACTTTGCTGGAATCAATATTTTAGAGTATCCAGACATTCCGTCATTATTATTTAGACTCCAATCAACAACAAAATTTTTACTTAAAAATGCTTTATTATCTAAAAGAGCATCCGCAACCATAAGCTGTAAACTATGAATAGGGACTCTTAAGGAAAATTCATAAATTTTAATTTTAAACACCGAAGTTAAAGACAGTAATGCAACAGATAAAATAATTGGTAAATAAACTGTTTTAAATTTAGACACTCTTTTTTCGGATAACACATAATAACTTGAAGAAAGACAAATAATGAGCGTTGCAATTTCATAAAAGCTAATTGAAGAACATAAGTAACAAACAAAGTAAACAAAAATAAACCATGCAATAAATCCAGACATACTTTGTGCCAAAATAGAGCTCAAAGTAAATAAAGCAGAAATTCTTAATGCATCTGTTAGACTTTGAATTAAAGAGTTTTCATAATCTTTTTTAAAGTATGTAATTGTAAAAATAATTAAAAGTCCAAATATAAAAGGAGCAATAACTCTTAAAAGATAGCGAATATTAAAAGTAATTGGCAAGGTTTCAATAAAGTACCAAGTACGTTCTTTTCTCGGCGCAATATTCCATTCATAAAAAAATAGTAACAGCATGAGAAACGGAATAAAATTCCATAATCCACCTAATTTAATAGCTACGCCTGTGCCTAATAAGCAAATTAAAATAAATGACCAGTATTGTTTAAATAAAAAAATCGATAAGGCTTTCACACAAGCGATTCCTTCCTCTCATAAATTCTTATAACTTCTTCAAAAGTAGTATTGTGCTTCTCTTTAATTAAATCTAATTCACTTTGCAAAATAACTTCTCCTTTTTGTAAGAGAATGATATCTGTTGCATACCTTTCAATATCTTCTACCATATTGGTTGCAACCACAACCTGCGCTCCAGTATCAAATGAATAGGTATCAAGTTTTTTAAAAATTGCTCTGCGAGAATCAGTGTCTAATTCATTTGTCACTTCATCAATTAAAATAACACGCGGCAGTCGGGGTAAGCTCAATAAAATTCTAAGTCTAACTTGCTCGCCTCGCGACATTTTTTCGACTTTTTTATGCAGAGGAATCGCTAAATCATTTAAAATTTCTTGCTCTAATTTATTATCCCAGCTTTTTATACTTAAAGATTTAAAAACTTTTAAATGATCTTGTGCGGTTAAATTTCTGAATAACTCTATTCCCCAAGATAACAAATGTATTTTGTTTTTAAGAATTTCATAATTAAGAAACGTATTTTTTTCTTCAAAACAAATAGTTCCAACGCTTGGTTTTTCAAAACCTGCTACAACACGAAGTAACGATGACTTTCCGGCTCCATTGTGCCCAACTAACGCAGTAATTCCTGGTGAATAAAAATTTAAATTAGGAATATTTAATCTTAAATTTCCATGTTTTCCGTAAAGCATTAAATTATTAACACAAATCATACAATTTAAACACTCCAACACTCATCCACAAGTCCATGAAATCTTTCTTTTGTGATCCCTAATTCATTTGCATGACTCACAGTTTGCTTCAGATCTGATTTTACCAAGTCTTCCTTTTGCAGCTGCGTTAATGCAATAATGCTTTCAGAAACAAAAGCGCCAACACCTCGCCGAATGACAATAAATTTATCACCTTCAAGAATTTTTAATGCCTTCTGAATAGTCAATGAATTTACTTCTATCATTTCAGAAATTTCACGAACAGAAGGTAACGGAGAGCCAGCCGCTATGCTGCCAGACAATATTAGATTTCTCATTTGATCAACAATCTGGGCATAGAGCGGAGTTGAGGAATGGGGGTTAACTTGTAGCCTCATTAGTAAGCACTCTCCTCTAAGGTGATATACATCTCTATATAAGTAGATTACGAATGCTGAAAATGCAAGTTTTTTAAAAATTACTGTTATTTTGATTGTGTAAAATATTGGACAATTCGTTGCTCTAACCAAAATTTTGGGAAAAAAGGAATATTCCCAGTAACAAACCCCACATGGCCTCCTGCAGAAGTAATTTCTAGTTCAACTGATGCTGACACATCATTTACATTAGGAATACCCTGTGGATACAAAAAAGGATCATCAATTGAATGAATGATTAATGTCGATGTTTTTATAAATTTTAAATATTGTTTAGAACTTGATTTTTTATAATAGTCATGAACATTAATAAATCCATTAAGTTTTGCTGTTACTTTGTCATCAAATTGCCAAAAACTTTTAATTTTTTTTAACTCTAATTCTGAAATTTCTAAGTCTTTAAAAATATTAATAAGCTTTAATTTCTTTTTTAAACTCCGCAAGAGCCACCACTGATAAATTTTAGAAAAACCAGTATTCATCCTATCTGCCGAAAGACTTAAATCAAAAGGAACAGAAACCGCAACTGCAGCTTTAATAAAAATTTCTTCTTTATATTCGCCTAATAATTTAAGCAATACATTAGCACCAAGCGAAAAACCAACCGCAAAAATTGGCTGAGATATTTTTAATTTTGTTATTAAAAAATTTAAAAAAAACTGTACATCAGCTGTTTGTCCCGCATGGTAAGTTTTTAGAATTTTAATTTTTTTATTAAAATTTGGACAACCGCGAAAATGCATACAAACTGCTCTAAAATTATTTTTTTGGGCAGCACTCATAATACGTTTTATATAGTAAGAGTCAGAAGAGCCCTCTAATCCATGCAGCACAACAATAAGCGGCAAATTTTCTTGTTTATTTGATGTCCAGTCAAGCACCAAAAAGTCACCATCTGGTAACTCTAAAAACTCTCGAACTAAATTTAAATTTAATTTTTGCGGTAATAGTACTGGAAAAAGAGTTTGAAGATGCTTATTATTGAGCCACCAGGCAGGTTTAAAATGCGCCATGCAAACCTTTATGCCATTAGAGTGAATATAATAGATTAAAAATATCTAAGGAATCTATGAAATAATCATCTAATTTGAAATAACTTGTGAACGCCATATTTGATCTTCAAAATATGCTTTTTTGGTTTTGTCGTATCCGCCGTCATCTCTCCAAGTTTTTAAAAAGGAATTAAAAGCTTTCATAAGCTCATGATCATCTTTTCTTGCTGCAACAGCAAAATGATTAGCAACAATCTCTGTTGGGAGAATAATAAATTTATCTTTATTTCCTTTATCCATGAGATCGACATAAGTAGAATCAGAGACAAATGCATTTGCTCGATTTTGCATGACAGCCAAAACAAGATCGGCATCTTGGTCAAAACGAAGAATTTGTGCCTTTTTTAAAGTTTTGCTTAAATAAATGTCACTGGTATAGCCTGTTTTAACCGCAATCTTATAGTTCGGTTTGTCAAGTGCGCTTAAACTAATCAATTCATTTTTATTTTTGTCTGTGTTTTTTACAGCAATGCTTAATCCTGTTGTAAAAGTAGGTTCGCTAAATGCAACCATCACTTTACGCTCAGGAGTTACGGTCATTCCTGCAGCAATCATGTCGCATTTGCCAGAAACTAAAGCAGGTATAATGCCATCAAAACTAATTTGAATCATTTTAAGGTCAACAGACAAGCTTTTTGAAAATTCCTTCATCATTTCAACATCAAAACCAATCCATTCCCCCTTTTGAGTTTTCATTTCAAATGGAAGAAAGCCCGCATCGGAGCAGATTTTTAGCTCTTTATCTGATTTAATCTTTTGAAGGCTATGATCTTCTTTTTTTGCAGGTTGCTGATCTGTGGATAGGGCAGATAAATTAACAGCAGGAACTACGGATAACAAAGCAGAGGCGCGAAGCAAGAACTTAAAATATCCTGGTTTCATTCTATTCCCCTCTTATGAGAAATTCTTGCCAAAACGTTCTGGCAAAGACTTTATTCACACAAATAAGCAAACACCAACGGGTTCTTACATACATAAGCTTAGAAAGCAGGTCAAGCAAAAGGTACTCACCAAAAACTAAGACTTAAAAAAAATATATAAACAAAAAAATAGACTACTCATCATCAATATCATCTTCATTTTCTTCTTGAAAAATACCTTTATTTTGATTCAATTCTTTAGGGGAATTTTTGGGAATGTTATTTTTGTTTGGCTGCAATTTTTGAGTAATTATTGACTTATTAATAAATCCTAAGTCCATTTTTTTTATAATATCATTTTCTTTACTCGATATAAAACGCATTTCTTTCATATTATAGTTAATTTTATTATATCTTTGAATAAAAAAATTCGTTAATGATTTGTTTTTTATACTTTGATTCCATTTATTAGGGGATGGTAAAATAGTTACTAGTGCAACGCATTGTGCAGCATTTAAATTTTTTGCAGATGTGTTAAAATAAGTTCTAGCTGCATTTTCTATCCCATAAATTTCCGATCCAAATTCAACCACATTAAAATACCATCCCAATTGCATTTCTTTTGACATAATTGCATTAAGTATTAATGCACCAATGACTTCTCTCGACTTACGAATATTATTTTTTTCTCTAGATAAAAATGCATTTTTTACAAGCTGTTGTGTAATTGTACTGCCACCTCTTTTTAGCTTAAAGTTTTTTTTATTTTGGCTAAAGTTTTGCTGAAGACTTTTAAAATCTACGCCAATATGATCGTAATATCTATTATCTTCAGCAGCTATTAATGCTTTTTTACATAATTTAGGGATATCTTTTTCTGCAACCCATTGATCTGTAAAAAATCCTACTACTGGTCCAGTTACGCGCATATATCTTGTTTTTCCTTGAGAATCATAAGGAAAATACACTAATACGCCTAAATACAATAAAAAAACCCATGGTATAAACCAAAATAAAAAAACCAAAAAAATCCACAGCGGAAATTGAAAAAACCAAAAATAAAACGAAAAAATTCTCATTCAAATTCCTTGCCAAAAAAAATTGAGTACCGCATGATAATAGCGAGTAAAGGAATGTTAACCGCATTGATTTCAAAGGAAGATCCCATGTCTCTGCCTCCTCTTAAGCCTCTAAATATTAGACACTGTCAATCAGCCGAAAATCTTAATGCAGATCTTGCTTTTATCATAATTGATGAAGTTGAAATAGAAAACAAAATTTTAAAATCTGACTTATTACATAAGCTTGATTCTGAATTTGGAGGAACACTTGCTCAACTCGTTTCTTTTGGTGACTTTGAAGGCAAATGGCTACAAACCTCTACTTCAATTTCTGCAATTTCAAATACTGCAAAACGTATCGTTTTACTTGGAGCAGGGAAAAAAAATAACTATGATAGTGCACGTGCAAGGCATTTAGGCATCAAATGCGCAGAAATAGCGTTAAATTTTAAAGTAGAAACGGCGACTTTATTTTCTAGTAGTAAGCTTTTATCAAATAAGGAATTTATTGCACAATGCGCCATTGGTTTTAGTATGGGGCTCTATAAGTTTTCAAACTCAAACTTAACTCAAGAAACATTACAAGAAATTGAAAAACCACTTTCTCTCACATTTATTAACAGCATTCCTGACTGCAGTGAGTCGTTAAGCGACGTTAAATTTCTTGAAGACTCCATTAATATTTGCCGTCTGCTGCAAGACTCTCCTCCTAACATTTGTACCCCTAAATTTGTTGCGAACCATATTAGCAATTTAACAAAAAACTTAGGAATCAAAACAGAAGTCTGGGGTGCACAAACTCTGCGAGAAAAAGGTTTTAACGCAATGCTTGCTGTTGCAGGGGGCAGTGCCCATGAACCTCAATTTGTCACACTCGAATACACTCCTACTCATTATAAAAAATCAATTGCCTTTGTTGGCAAAGGTCTCACTATGGATACGGGTGGATATTCTATTAAAACACCATCTACAAGCCAAGAAGGCATGAAGTACGATATGTCAGGCGCCGCTGTTGTCCTCAGCGCTATTTTAGCAATTGCAAAATTAAAACTCCCAGTTCGAGTTTTTGCAATTGGAGCCTTGTGTGAAAATATGATCGACGCTCACTCCTATCGCGTTGGTGATATACTGACTAGCTATTCTGGTAAAACCATTGAAATTTTAAATACAGATGCAGAAGGGCGTGTTGTTCTAAGCGATGCACTCCATTATGCCGCAAAAGACCTTAAACCAGATTATATTGTTGAGTTTTCAACACTCACAGGAGCAATGGTCACAACATTTGGCCATATTGGTGCTGGAGTCTTTGCATTTGATAAAGAGCTTGAAAAAATAATTATGACCTCATCTGAAGCCACCGGTGAACGCGCTTACCCACTACCTGTTTGGGAAGAGGTTGCCGAAGATACTAAAGGCCAAATTGCAGACCTCACAAACCTTGGTAAAACCCGAGGCGCTGCAGGTAGTATGATAGGTGCAGCTTTTCTTAATGAATTTGTCAATGACATTCCTTTTGCACACATTGATATTGCTGGCGTTGCTAACGATAATCAAGCAATAGGCTACACCAGAAAAGCGGGCTCTGGCTATGGCGTGCAATTGGTCACACACATTGCAAAAATTTTGTCTGAATAAACCAAAAAAACCGCGGCTTTTGTACCGCGGTTTTTTTTGACTCAGAAATATAACTTTCCCAAAATTCTTAACGTTTAGAAAATTGGAAGCGAGCACGTGCAGAACGTAAACCATATTTTTTACGCTCTTTAATACGATCATCGCGAGTAATAAGACTGGATGCTTTTAGCACAGCACGGAATTCTGGGTTCATATTTAACAATGCATGGGTAATCCCGTGACGGATTGCACCAGCTTGACCAGAAAGACCACCACCTACAACTGTTACGCGAATATCAACTTTACCCAAAGTTTGAGTTAAGTTTAATGGTTGCTCAACAACCATTCTGGATGTAGGACGCTTGAAATATTCTTCAAGACTACGATGATTGATTGTAATTGTTCCTTTACCATCTTTCACCAAATAAACACGGGCAATAGATGTTTTACGCTTACCTACGCCAGATATATATTTAACTGCCATTTTTGGTTCCCTCGTTTAAATCACTTATTAGTTTTTCTTAGTACGTTCAGGCAATGCTTCAGGGTTCTGAGCGGCATGAGGATGCACAGCACCAGCATATACTTTAAGATGGCGATAGCATTCATTACCTAAACGATTATGCGGAAGCATTCCCTTGACAGCGAGCTCTAACAAGCGCTCTGGCTGAGTTGCGCGAATTTCAGCAGCAGTTTGAGTTTTAAGGCCACCAAAAAAGCCTGTATGGCGATGATAAAGCTTTGTAAGCTCTTTATTAGATGTAAGAACGACTTTACCAGCATTGACAACAATAACGTTATCACCCATGTCCATGTGTGGCGTAAAAGTTGCTTTATGCTTGCCGCGAAGAACGTAAGCAATTTGCGTTGCCAAACGTCCAAGAGTTTTGCCTTCAGCATCTACAATATACCATTTCTTCTGAATTTCAGAAGCTTTGGCAGAATAAGTTTTCATGTGTTATCTCCACTAAAACAGAATTTAATAATAAATTCAAATACTTAAAAAGTCTGCGAGTGAGCTTTTCTCTACTACATTCTTTCTGCATAGGGCGTTATCACAACGCAAGCTTAAAAAAAAGCAATAAAAGTAAAATCACCTATGCCACTACCCAAAAAGGCGTGGAGTTCCCAAAGAAGCAGTGACACAACCCAACATTGAGGTTAGAATGAGGCCGAGTAGCTTTACGCAACTTAAAACCTTCACCAACTCAGCATAAAAATTTGCCGCAGTTGGTGCTTTATAACGGGAACTTTGGCTGTGGTCAATAAAGAAAATTTAAATAAAGCACTTATTCAGATTGGAAAAAGCACTTTGCCTTTTGAAGAGACTTTAGCTTTTATAGGCAAGGCTGCCCACAAGTTTATTCAATGCGGAGAGTCTCAATTTATTGATTTTATTCACTCTGAGGAGCTCATAAAAGAACCTTTTAATGAGCAAAAAGCCCAAGAATTGATTTACCAGTTTGATTTTGCTGTAGGATCTCCAGTGGCAAGACAACTGCTATCCTATTTAATGCTAAAAGAGTTTAATACTTACAATCAATATATCGTAAATTGCATTAAATATTTTTTAATCTCAAACGCTAAAAAAGGATTAAATATAATAAATCAGCTCCCCTCAAGCACTGTTAAAGCAAGCAGATCTTTAATGCTAATCGAAAAAATAGAAAAAGAAAATAATCACTCCTTATTTTTTGAAGATTTATTTATAGAATTAGTTGCTTCAATTACGAAACAAAATCATCTTAAAAAAGAAGATTTGAATGCCCCTTTAGCGTTTTGGGATGAAGATACAATAAAAAATATTTTTTATTCTTTGATAAATATTTTAGAAGTTTCTACTCATTCATTTTTATATTTCATTGGAACAAAAGATGAAAAAATAAGAACAAAGATACTTGCAATAAAAGAAAATTTTTTAGAAAAAAATGTAACAGAAATTTTTCATGAATGTTATTTTATATTAAAATTGCTTCAAATCATGTTAAAAAATCAAGAAAATTTCAAAAAAACTTTTATTAATGAAAGTCATCAATTTGAAAATGAAATTTATATAGAAAGACTTGGCATTCAGCTTTCAAGACGCAATGAAGGAATTTTAGAAATCCAATCACTTCAACAAAAAATGAAAAATTTACTAAATACTGATATTATTTTTAAAGATTTATTTGACGAAGAAATTCATAGCATTCATAGTACTATTTCAAAAGAAAGTATCACGCGCTCTCGACTTGAAATTAGATTAAATGATACAGAATACCCTCTCAGTGTTGCATACCGTGATTATATTACAACTGCGCTTCAGCATCTTGAAGATTAGCGGCATCTTCGTAAAAATTAGACCCTCTTGTGAGTTCAATATCCGAAAACATTGCTGCCTGAAAAATGTTGATATGATTTGCTTTACTCAGCTCAAGAACTGCCATAAGCATAACAATCAATTCATATCTTGATAAACACTCATAAATTAAACTTTTTAACGTAATCAACTCATTGCTTTCTAACTGCTTTTTGACAATCGTCATTTTTTGCTGAATTGTTATTTTTTGCGCCTTAACCACCACTTTTGGTGTAGTATGACCCGAAAATTTTAATAAAATCTTTTCTAGCGAAATAATCAAATCAAATGGATTACCTTTAATTGGATGTTCAAACTCAGCAAATTCTTCTTCTCTTCTTTTATATTCTGCAGAAGGAAACACATCTTGAACAGTTGCATTTAAATTTTGCAAAAACTCAGATGCTTTTTTTAAAGCTTCAAACTCAAGTAATTGTTCTACAAGTAATTTACGAGGGTCTTCTTCGGCAATATCATCTAAAGATTCGGCTTCAACGTTAATGGTTTTTTGTAACACGGGCAAAAGCATATTTGCTTTAATCTCAATTAATTGAGCGGCTATGGCCAAATATTCACCAGCAGAAAAAAAATCAAGCTCAGGAACTTGTTTTAAAAAACTTAAAAATTGTTCCGTAATCATTAAAATTGGGATATTAAAGATATTAAGCTCTTGAGCTTTAATAAGATGCAAGAGTAGGTCTAGAGGTCCATCAAAATTTTCTAACCGAAGGTGCATTGATTTATACCAAATATTCTATAATTTAATCCTAGCAATCAGATTGCCACACTATGATCGTAATTGAGGATTTCCTTGATGTCGATGTTTAGTCTTTGTGAATTGCTCAAGAATCAATTAATTTTGTCACCTATTTCATGACAAAACCTTGATTGCTCCATGGATTAGCAAAATAAGTAAGAGGGCAGTATTTTGCAAAAACTAAGATTAATTATAATAGGCATAGGATTTTTTTGGATTTTTAGCTGGAGTGTATTTGGAAGTTTGCTCGGCGCATACATTGAAAATCTCATATTAACTGGCATCGAACCTTCTGCCTCTATGGTGTGGCAAAGAACATTATTGCGTTCTGCACACGCCCATATGAATTCTATGGGAATAACAATTATATTAATTGGAGTAACTCTGCCAATTCTTTATTCATTTATTCCTGAAAAGAAGATAAAAATTCTAGTTACTTTAAATTTAGCCTCAATTCCTTTATTTGGAGTTGGCATTATTTTGCAAGCTTTTTTTCCTCCATCTGTAGGAAACTTTTCGTTAACTACATTTATTTCAGCAATTGGCGGAGCGTTATATTTAGTATCTTTAGCAATATTTAGTTCTTTATTTTTTTTCGCTTCTTTAAAGAAAAATAATTCAAATGCAAAATAATATCTCTCAAGAAAAAATGCATTTATACGAAAGAGTTGTTTATATAACGCGTCTTACTTCAATTGGAGACGCCTTGATTGCTAGCCATTCTGTGGTAAAACTAATTAAAAATAACTATTTTCCTGTTTTTATTACATCTTCTTCAAACATTGCAATTGCGCAAAAAATCATAGGATTAAAATCTTATATCATCTTTGACAGTAAAGATAAAATTGATTTCTATATTGAAAATAAACAAGTTGACAAAGAATATTTTTTAAATTTTATTACATCTATACCAAAAAATAAAAAAGAAATATTTATTGATCTACAGAAAACAACTAGAAGTAAAAAATGTTTTAAGCACTTAATTAAAGAAAACAAAATATTTATAGAAAAAAAATTCTTTATAAAAAAAATGACATTATACAGATTTTTTCTAATTTTCTTATCATTTTTTTATTTCAAACAAAAAAATAAATCTTCTACCACAAAATACAAAAAAATTAGAGAAATTCAAGACTTATTAATAAACAAAATCATTCAAAAAGATAATAAAAGCTTTGTAACTGATTTTAATAACAAAGAAATTATTTTAACAACAAAAAGTATAATACCAGAATTGTTTTCATGTAAAAATTATATATGTATTTTTCCTGGTTCTAGCGGTTTTATAAAGTCATGGCCTAAAGAAAAATTTAGGCTACTTATTAGTGAAATTATAAATAAAACAAATCTTTCTGTTATTATTTGTGGAGCTGAGAAAGAAACATTTATTGGAGACTACTTATGCTTTCCCAAAAATAATAGAGTTATAAACATGGTCAATAAAACAACTCTAGAACAATCTTTAAACATTATTGCAAATTGCAAATACTTAGTATCAAACGATTCTTTTGCTGGGCATGCAGCTGATATTTTTAATATCCCTGCAAGCATTATTTTTGGATCTACGTCGCCAAAATTTGGTTTTGTCCCACTTAATTCTAATATTTCAATTGAATATAATTATTTATCTTGTAGTCCTTGTACCCGTCACGGACACAGTCAATGTCGTTTTAAAAATTTAAAATGTTTGCAAAATATTGATCAAAAAAATATCTTTTTAAAAATCAAAGAATTTGATTCTATTAATTAAAAAATCACTTGCTAATAGCAAAATTACAAGTTACTTATTTTACTGCTTATTTAAATAATAAATTTATTTCATTCTTTAATTTTTATATAATCTTCAATTCACAAATAGGTAAAAATTATGGACATAAAAGAAAAAGAAATTGAAGAAAGAATCAATCTTTCTAAAACAAATATGATTAAATGTGTTTTCCCAGATACAACAAATCATTACAATACTCTTTTTGGCGGTACCGCATTAAACTGGATGGACGAAGTTGCCTTTATCACAGCTACAAGATTTTGTAGAAAACGTATGGTAACAGTATCACTTGATAAAACAGACTTTAAGTTACCAATTCCAGCAGGTACCTTTGCAGACATTTATGGGACGGTGACTTATGTGGGAAAAAAAAGCCTGAAAGTTGAAGTCAAAATTTTTACAGAAAAAATGTATTCTACAGATAAAGAACTTGCTGTAAGTGGAATCTTTTCGATGGTTGCCATTGATGAAGAAGGAAAATCAACTCAAATATTATAAATTTAAAACGTAAAAAGAATCGTACTGCTTACAAGACTTAAAAGAAAAATCTAGTCATTTTGCAATGACAACAAATTTCATCATAATGCACCACTCCATATAAAAAACGACGTCGAGATTATTTTAATTTAGTTATTTGAGTTATCATAGGATGATTGATATCAAACTTCATTGTAAAATAAAAAACCCCTAAGAGATATTTTTGTATCACTTAGGGGTAAAAAATAAAGGCTGCACCGAGCTACTCTTCCACACCTAAAGGTGCAGTACCATTGCCGCAGGCGGGCTTGACTTCGGAGTTCGGAATGGGATC
>QOVW01000091.1 GCA_003339605.1 Spirobacillus cienkowskii
ATCGAATTCGTGCGCACTCTGCCCTTGATTATCTTGCACCATTAGAGTATGAAAAAAATTATGATATTTAACCGTCCACTTTTCGGGGATCACACCAGTGCCTATTGCTGACCCAAAGCTTGAATCAGTTAAAAAACTCGAAATCATGCCAGGAGACTTGCCTTCTTTAATTAACCCACCAAGTGGTTGTAATTTTAGAACACGATGTCCAATTGCAGATTCTGAATGCGCAAAATCTGTTCCGATATTAAGAAAATTAAATAATGGATCGCAAATTAGATGTATTAAGATATAATTAATATTTATATAAATATATTGTATTTCTTTTTAAGCTTATTAATTTCTGTGTTACTTTTAATTAAGAATTGATTAAATTTTAAAATTATATCTTTATGTTTGATACTTGATAATTTATAATAATCTCTTGCATAAGGAAATTCTTTTTTAAATGTAAACTTATTTTTAAAAAAATTATTTTTATTTATAAAATTTAATGCTACATTTATATTAAAATAAACTCCATCAATTTCTTTTTTATCTAATTTATTTAATAATTCAGAGATGCTAGAAGATTCGTGAATTTTTATATTTTTCTCTTTATAAACGCCTACTTCAAATCCTCTAATTGTTCCAATTATTTTTAAATCTTCAATTTTTTTATCTTTAAATTCATTTCTAATAATAAGACCATCAATATATTCTAAAGCATTGTTTGAGTAAAAAATATTTTTATCCGCTTTTAACTGGCTTTGCCATAATTTGTCATCAGGAAACTTAAAATCTACATTTCCATCTAAAAATTCTCTAAATAACCTTAATACTGACATTGGCTGATATTTAAATTTAATATTATTTTTCTTACAAAATAAGTCTAGTAAATCTCTAGAATATCCGCCATATTCACCAGAAGAATTAACAGTATAATATGGCATATAATCAATATTTTCTACTCCTACTATATACACATGCTCGTTTTTTGCATAAACTTTAAAATTAACTATTAAAAATAAAAGTAAAATTAAAAGTTTATTTAATCGTATTTTGCAAATCATAATTAGCAACCTTAACCTAGTAAAAAGTAGCAAATAGCTTTATATTATAGTTAATCGACATAAAATTAAAAAAATTAAATAAAAAAACATAATTTTAAATTTTTTTATTTAATTTTAAATAGTTATAAAAAACTTGTGCAATGAGTCACTTACGGATACTTAATAACAATTCGAGAACTATTTAATGAACTCTCAAATTCCCAAACATTTTCATAAACTTCTGTGGCGTTGTGGGTATGCATCGCAATTTTACCCTCACCTCCTGGAATATCTACAATCAGTTGCGGAATACACAAACCAGAAATCTTTCCTCGCAAATTTTTTATGAGTTCAATTGCATGTCGTAAAGGAATTCTAAAATGCTCTGTTCCTTTAGCTAAATCCGGATAATGCAAGTAATAGGGCTTAATTCTATTTTCTATTGATTTTTTAAATAAAGAAATCAATTTCTCATGAGAATCATTGATTCCCTTCAAAAGCACAGATTGTAATAATATGGGAATCCCATTATCCACACATTTTGCTATTGCATTTTTACACTCCAAAGTAAATTCATCTGCACTATTTATATGTGCTGCAATCCAAATACTTTTGTTACTTTTTTTAAAAATATCAAGCAAAGACATAGTAATTCGAGAAGGAAGTACACTTAAAATTCGCGTATGAAACCGAATAACTTTAACATGATCAATTTCAGATAAATTTTCTAAAATACTTGCAATAGACTGATCTGTCAGAGTTAAGGGATCCCCTCCTGTAATAATAACTTCCCAAATTTCTGAGTGCTTTTTAATGTAATCATATGCATTTAAAAAATCATCTTTTTTTAAATTATTGCTTGAGTCTGACACCTTATAACGGCGAAAACAAAATCGACAATACGAAGCACACATATAAGTAGGTTTAAATAACACACGATCAGGATATCTATGGGTGATTCCTGCAACTGGGGACCAACGCTCATCGCCAATTGGATCTGTTAGCTGCTCTGGCAACACATTGAGTTCATTTGAGGACGGAAGAAATTGAGAAGAAATTGCTTCATTTGACTTCTCAATTTCTTCTAAAAAAATATGAGGGACACGAATATTAAAATGATCAATTACTGGCTTTAATTCACATGTTTGATGCATAGAAATAAAACCTTTTTTAACCAGTTGATTTAAATCAATCAATCCTTGCGATAATTCACGCGCCCAATTTTTTTCATTAATCATAATTTTAAAATACCAACAATATTTGCAAGATTTTTATTTGTTTCTGTTGAGCTTTGTTTAGCTTTTACAAAGCTTAATGTAATAAAACCACTTGACACCAAAGAAACATCCTGCGACGCGTCATCAGGCATATGACGAGAAAAGCCACCAATCAAGTAAATTTTCATTCCCGTGCCTTTAACTGGCTTCATCTCCTCAATATGCGGTTCATACAAAGATGCACCACCGCATTCTGCAATCGCAATTTTCTCTGCATTTTGCGGCACATTGACATTCAACACCTCCATATTTGGCCAATCGAATGAAAAGGCATTTTGAATTATTTGTCCAACAATTTTAGCAGATTGTTCAAAAATATGTTGTAATTGTTCGTCAGATAAGTTTTCTGTGTCTGCAGAAACAGCAATCGCCTTAAACCCCATAAGAGCGGCTTCTGTTGCTGCGCCAACAGTCCCACTGTAATTCACATCAACGCCCACGTTTAAACCGTGATTAATGCCTGACACAACAAAATCAGGTGGGTCTTCACAAAGAATTTGCGTTAAAGCTAACGCAGCACAATCTGCGGGTGTGCCATCAACAGCAAAACAATGTTCAGAAACTTCTCGAACTCGCAAAGGTTGATAAAATGTCATCGCATGAGATTGGGCGCTTCGTTCGCCATTTGGGGCAACTACTGTTATTTTATGCCCAAGTGTCTTAAGATATTTTGCTAAGACCTGGATGCCTTTAGCTTTATAGCCATCATCGTTACAAAGGAGTAAGTGCATAGTGAGAAAGACCTTATGTATTTGGTTTCATCTTTTTTTAGGGTTACTTTACTTAAAAAATGCGCATCCCAATTACGTATCATTTCAAAAAAAACCTGCTTTTTCAATCAATAATCTAGAAAAAACGATGAATTGGTTTACCGCTGAAGCACATCCAATGGGATCAGCAGCACAAACAAAAATTGCTCATGAAATTACTGAAAATCTTAAACAAGTTGGCTGGAAACCAAAGTTGCTTAAATTTAACGCAACTGTTCCTAATTTTTATTCAGAAAAATTTGGTGGCTCGCAATCTAACGGAAAAACAACGATTAAAATAGAAGGTATCAATGTTGTTGCAGAAAAAAAAGGACACGCTCCGTGCACGATTTTATTAGGGGGTCATTACGATACCAAGTATTTCAAATCTTTTAAATTTGTTGGTGCCAACGATGGTGGTTCTTCAACTGTCCTGCTCATTGAATTAGCACGTGTCCTTAAAGAACAAAAATTCCATGAAAAAAGTTTAGGTGCTTGCGATATTGTTCTTGCATTTTTTGATGGAGAAGAGGCTTTTTTAAATGATTGGTTTGATGGTGAAAATTTTTTAGGTATTCAGGACAACTTATATGGTTCGCGAGAATTTGTTAAAAAATTAAAAAAGAAAAATGGACAATATAATTATAATCATAATCCAATTAAATTAGTACTTATACTTGACATGATTGGACATAAAAATCAATATCTTTCAATTTCGCACGGATCAGACGAAACATATTCACAACTCTTTATCAACTCTGCAAAAAAAATTAAAATTTCTAAAGCAGACTTTACAGTTGAAGATGATCACATTTCTTTTCTGTCACTTAATATTCCCTCTTTGCATATTATCGATTGGAAAAATACAAAAGAATGGCACACAAGCCGCGACACACCAGATATTATTTCTTATGAAGCTATTGCAAATTTAGGAGAAACTATACTGGAATTTTTAAATACACATAGGATTTAAAAAAATGAATAATGTGCGTTCTAAACTTTGTTTATTTTTAGGAGGCAGTCAATCTGGCAAAAGTTTATTTGCAGAAAACTGTGCTAAAAATTGGCAAAAGGTTGTTTATTATGCTACCGGAGGGCAAATTGAAAATTCGCCGGAATGGGAATTGCGTATCAATAAGCATCGACAACGAAGACCTGATCATTGGACAACAATTGAATACCCCGTTAGCATTGATAGCGTTGTCAATTATTGCCAAGAACACAATGCTGAAGTTTTAATCATCGACTGTTTATCGTTATGGATGGGCTGGTTAATTGCGCAAAATGCGCAACTCTACTCTCACTTTCAATTGCTGAAACATTTAGAAACAGAATTTAATTATTTTATTAAAAAGCTTACGACACTGCAATTCCCTGTACTTGTAGTTTCAAATGAAGTAGGACAGGGAGTGACACCAAGTACAGAATCGGGCAGAGTGTTTAGAGAAGCACTTGGGCACTTGAACCAAGCGTTAGGCAACGAGGCACTTTGTGTTTCTTTCAGTATTGCAGGCCAAAATATTTTGCTAAAAGACTCTTCACAAAATTTTCTTAACGGTTTTTGCCCTCTTGGTATTATAAATGAAAATTATATAATTTCTAAGCTCAATTCTCACGCAGGAGATCAAAGTGAAATTTAAACAAATTCATAATAACCCTATTCAATTAAGCGAAAAATCATTAAAAATTCAAAATATGTTTGATAAAATCTCAAAGAGATATGATTTTTTAAATCGCATTCTTTCTGCTGGACAAGATGTTCAATGGCGAAATAAAATGATCTCTTTGCTACCAGCTATTCATGCGCAAAATGGAATTATTTATGACGTTGCGTGTGGCACAGGAGATGTTTTATTTAGCACCAAATCAAGACGTAAAGACTACAACCAACTTGTTGGTTTTGATATTTCATCAGGCATGCTTGAACAGGCACGAATTCGCGCCGTTGCAAAAAATTATTCAGATATTCAATTTTTTCAAGCATCAGCAGAAAAACTACCTACAGAGTCTGAGTCTGCGGATTGTATTACAATTTCCTTTGGACTGCGCAATGTCGACAACCGTGAAGGTGCATTGCAAGAGTTTAATCGTGTTTTAAAAAAGGGTGGAACTCTTTTTGTACTTGAATTTTTTCAGGCTGAAAATAATTTTATTTCAAGATTTTTTGATTTTTATTTTAAAAAAATTCTACCAAAAATTGGTGGATTATTTTCTGATAAGTCAGCGTATGAATATTTACCACAAAGCGTTTCAACTATGCCATCTGGCCATGATTTTCAAAATATGCTACAAACAGCAGGTTTTCATCAAATAGAACAAATTCAATGGCTCTCTGGAGCGACTCGACTTTTCAAAGCTGTAAAAAAATAACGAGCAACTTGTTTTAAAAAAAAAAAACAAGCATTATTCTCTGCGAGTTTATTGTTTGTTTCATTATCTGTTTCTTTACCAGAGGAGCTTAAAATGTTTAAAAGACCTAAAATTACGGTTGTTGGAGCTGCAGGAAATGTTGGAGCTTCTGTGGTTCAATGGTGTGCACAAAAAGAATTGGCTGATTTAGTTTTAATTGATTTAAAACCAAATGTCGCACAAGGACGCGCCCTTGATCTTGCCCAAGGCGGTGCTTTTGCAGGTTTTAATGCGAGCTTTATCGCAACTGATGATTCTTCTCAAATGCAAGATTCTGATGTTGTCGTTGTCACTGCCGGTGTTCCGCGTAAACCCGGACAAACTCGCGAAGAATTAGTTGGTATTAACGCAGGAATTGTTAAAGCTGTTTGCGAAAATATTAAACGTTATGCTCCTAATTGCATTTTAATTCTTGTTTCTAATCCACTTGACGCAATGCTGACTGTTGCTCAAAAGGTAACAAATTTTCCAAGAGAACGTGTACTCGGAATGTCTGGGGTTTTAGACTCCTCTCGTTTTCGTAGCAATATTGCCCGTACCTTAAATGTTCACATTAAAGATGTTTCTGCCATTGTATTGGGTGCCCACACTGATAAAGACATGGTTCCTGTTGTGAGCACCGCAACTGTTGGCGGCGTTCCTCTTAATAAACTTCTCAACTCAGAACAAATTGCTGAAGTGGTAAGTAAAACCAAGCGAGGCGGTGCAGAACTTACAGAATTGATTGGCACATCGGCGTGGGTTGCTCCAGGATTTGGAGTCACTGCAATGGTCGAAAGTATCATACTCAACCAAGGCAGAATTTTACCTTGTTCTGTAGAATTAAAAGGCGAGTATGGAATTTCTGAGGGAGCTTGTCTTTGTGTACCAGTTAAATTAACAAATAAAGGTGCTGAAAAAGTTTTTGAAATTGATCTCTCTTCCGACGAAAAAGCCGCACTTAAAGCCGCACATACCGCTTATCTCGAAGTTAGAAAAATAGCTTTGAGTAATTTGTAATCATTTTTTATGTAATCTTTTGGCAAATCTCATTTGTTCTTCAGAACAAATGAGTACTCACTTTAACTGTACGAAGAAAAAAATTCATGAAAAAATTTAAAAATTTAAATATCTAAAATTTTTAAATTTTTTTATGAATTCTCAATCACATTCGACATCAAATACAACTTATGCTAGGAAAAAATTAAGACAGTATTGCAAGCAATTCATAAAATATTAAATACTGCTTGAAAGGGTTTAGCAATGCACAGAATTTCGTCATCAATTTTAATCACAACTTTATTGATTACAGGTTGTTTTGACAATCCTGCGATTCAAAATCAAAATACAGCTCTCACCGCAGCATCATGTCCCGTGGCCGATGTTCGTGTGATTAAAGTAACCTTTCATGAAGCGCAGCAAAAATACTCAGTATTTCATACCGCTGCAACCGCGGGCAAAGCCCTACCCAACCCATTAACGTTAAAAAATTTGCAAATGATGCAAATTGAACCTTCAGCAAACTCGCAAAACGATTTTGCACAACTTCACTTTAATCGAGAAAGCAATGAATGCACACCCATTTTGCAAATGACACAAGGCTATAAAATTGAAATCGCTGCAACTGGTGGGGCATCGCAACAAGAGGGACAATCATCAGGTGGTGCGTCGGGTAGTTATTGGGCGCCTTTTTTAATGGGAGCCATGGTCGGCAACACGCTTTCCGGTGCATTTCAATCTCGTCAACCAACATATTATCTGCCACCACCCAATGCTGGAGGCAACTCTTCTGGTGGCGTTATTAGTGGCGGCGTGTCTGGAAAAAATCCTGACGAATTGAAAAAGAATTATGCAACTCAAGCCGAAAATTCTAAAAAAGGATTTTTCTCAAAACGCAACAATCAAGATTCAAAACAAAAGAGCGGTTTTTTTAGCAAAAAAGAAAACTCATCAAAAAATACTAAAACAAGTTTTTTTAGAAAAAAATCTAAGTAATTTTAATTATTATTTTAGCTAACAGCAAGGAGAATATATGTCTAATTTTTATGCAGGAGTGGTTAGAAAAAAGTTTACTTTATTATGTGAATCTCCAGAAGGTTCGCAAATTGAAATAGCATCTTGCCATAACGCCAAGGAAGCCAATTTTGCAAAACATGCAACTGAAAAAATACTCTCTTTAATAGAAGAAAGTTTTGACATGGAAGATGGTTTTAAAATGAAAATTGTAGAATCTATGGAGTCTGCAGAAGACATTCCATTGGTTCAAGTGAAGGAAAAAGAAAGCGTTATTTAATTTGTTCCAAAAATATTTAGTTATATCCCCGACTTTAGAAGTCGGAGGATGTCAAGTTTGGTTTTAACAATATTATTTACCATACAGCAAAGATTCAATTTCTATAATATTTTGATAAATATTTTTACTATCATTTTCAACTTTTTCAGAAGCAATTAAAGCGTTTTTAGAGGCTTCTGTGTTTGCATGAGTGGTTTGACTCATGCTATTTGTGGCTGTAGTCGTATTTTCAATACCAATTTTTTGTTCATCCATTGCTTCTTGGTTTGAAATTGATTTATAACTCATTTCTTCTATATTGGTTGCTATTTTATTAAATATTCCTGAAGACTCTTTTTGTGAAACAACACCATCTGAAATTTTTGATTTGATATCTTCAATTATAAAATTCATTTTTTGCACACTTTCAGCAATTAAATTTTCAATATCTTTTGCTGCAATTCCACTTGTTTTTGCTAAATCTCCAACTTCTTCGGCAACTACAGCAAAACCTTTTCCAAATTCTCCTGCACGAGCTGCTTCTATACTCGCATTTAATGAAAGCAGCTCTGTTTTAGTTACAATTCCATTAATAACATTTGTTTTATTGCTAATATTTTTAATAATTTCTTGCATTTCAAAAAGTAATGTATTTGTTTCTTCAATTTTAGCAATTGCTGATGAGAGTTTTATCATTGAATCATTGCCTTTCTGTACATCTTGAGTAATAAAACTTGAAAGTTTATTAGATTCATTAATATTTTCCATAGTTCTACTTGCCATAGACAATATTTCTGATAGTGAAGCCGAAATTTGCTGAAGAGCATCTGATTGTTGTACGGCATTATTTGAGACTGTTTCAGAAGCTTTGCGGAGCTGTTGTGCAGAGTTTAATAAAGACGTTGCAGTATTTCTCAGTTTTTCAGCCACACCAGAAAAAACTAAAGAAATTTTATTTGAAAAAAAGTTAACTGCAATTGATGATAAAATTAGTATAAACAATACAGTTCCTATTAAAATTAAAGTATTTTTATTTGTTGTACCAAATAATTTGTTAGAAGGAATAGTAAATACAACTTTCCAACTAATATCGGGAATAAATTTTTTATTATTTACTATCTTATAAGCATATATTAAATCTTTATTTAATTCAGAATCAAAATACTCCATAACATTTTCTTTACTACTATTTATTTCTTTAAAAGGAGGTCTCATCATAAAATCATTTGATTTTCGAGATCTAAATAAATAGTCAATATCTTTGTTATTGCTGTTTAGAGATGGATTGTAATTAACTATAATATTACCTTGTTTATTTACAATTAGCACTTCTAAATCTTGTTGATTAATGATATTAAAAGTATATTTAATTTCGTCGCCTACCCAAAAGAAGTTTGCTCTATTAGTTATAACACCAATTTTTATACCATCTTGATTTTTAACAACTGTACTAAAACTAGTTGTTAATATTTTTTTTTCATATACATTTTCAACAATAGAATCAAAATGGGCGTCTTCAAAGTAAGTACCATCAAATCCATTATTTTTATCAACAGTATATTTTTCTGAAATGCTATTTTGAAACCAAGTTTCATTTGAAAAGTTTTTATCTTTTATCTTGCTAATATTAAGTTTGTCTCCATTAGGGCTTGTATCATTTGACGCAATAAATTTACCATCGGTATCGACAAATAAAATTACATCATAAATTCCATACATTTTTGCATAACTATTAAAACTTTCCGTAATTTTTTTTAAATCTTTTGTCTGTAATATAGAATTTATTGCAAAAGCTTGTACGTCTCCATATCTTTCAAAAAATTGTGCAGAAATTGATTTATCTAAAGAATAAGTAGTATCATTCATAAATTTTTCTATGGCTTTGGCGTTTTGAATATTTCTATTATTAAAAGCAATTATAATTGTGATTATTGATAATATAAAAGTCCCTGTTAATCCAATTAAAAGCATTTTTTTGTTTAAAGAAAGTTTCATATAATCTCTCCAATAAATTAAAAATGTTCAAAAATAGGAATTAAAAATCAATTTTAGATTTTCAATTAAAAACCCATACTTTTTAAATTTCGCCTCACTTCACTTCCTTTTGTTTTTTGAAACATTTTTAAACCTTGAATTCCAAGTAATGCTTTTTCAATGTCTTCAACAAACTGAAGTAATTGTGTGTTGGTCTCTATGAGCTTTGAGATGGAATCATTGCCATCAGCAATAAGTTTATTATTAAGGCCAATGTTTTCTGTAATACTTGTCAGCGACCCTTCTATTGTTTTCATAACACCTGTTTGCATATCAGTGCCTTCAAAAATAATTTGAATTTGCTCCTTCAGCGATTCCACTCCTTCATTCGTTCTACTATATACATCCAATGCCTTTTTACTAATAATTTCGCCTTCTTTAATTCGTTCGTTCATGGTGCGAATTATTTGCGTGACTTTAATTGAACTTTGATTCAGCAAATCTTTAATTTGCTTTGCAGACTTTCCGCTTGTTTGAGCCAATACTTGAACTTCTTCCGACACAACAGAAAATCCTTTACCATGATCTCCTGCGCGAGCGGCCTCAATGGACGCATTCATTGCAAGCAATTCTGTTTTAGCAACAATATCACTTATAACTAAAGATTTTATATTAATTTCATTAATAACTTGAAACATTTTATCCATATCAACTGCTGCAATTTTAATAACTTCAATTGCTTCGCCTAGGCGTTCCATCACAGATTTGCCACTTGTCAGTCTATCCTCTGCGCTTTTTGTAATTGCTTTACAATCATTAATTTGCTCAGATGTTCTATGCATCATTTGCGTAATTTCTGAAATTGCAGCGGCAGTTTGGTTGATCAGATCAAACTGCTTATTAAAAGAATTGGCTATATTTTTTTTAGGATAAACAAATTCTTCTATAGTAACATGACTTCGTTCAATATATTGTTGAAATAATATGCCCAACATAGAATATTTTTCTTTAATTTTATTAAAATAATAAAATAATGCTAATTCAAGAATTAGTGTCACACACAATGAGCCTATTAAATACTTTACGATATTTTGAGTTCCTGATCCAAATAAATAAATAAATAATATCGAAGAAAAACAAATTAATAAATTAGTTACAAGTACAGAAATTAATATAATATTTCTAAAACCTAATTTTTCTGTTTTTTTTATTTTTTCAGTTTCAATTTTTTCAGTTTCAACGCTTTGATTTTCGGCGTTTTGATGTTCAATATTTTCATTTTTGGTCATTATCTTGCTCTCCAGACCAATATTCTTTTAAAATATCAGCAACTTCTTTAATATTGTTGAAGTTATTAAAATTTAAATTATAAACTTTTAATAAATTTACAGTATCCGTAATATTTTTTTTCAAAATATTTTTAATATCAAAATTACCTTGAGCCATTTGATCAATTCCAATTTTTTGTTCCCATGTTGCAGCTCGAATATTTTCTGAACGACTAGAAATTCCAAACATTTCAGACTTTATTGCAGTAAACACAGCTAATGCATCGCTGCTCGCTTTTTTTCCGAGATCAACTCTTGACTGATTTAATTCAATTATTTTCAAAATTTCATTCTGACTTTTTAAAATAATATCTTCAATTTCTTTTGCTTCGCGACCACTCAGCTTAGCCAAATTACCAACTTCTTCAGCGACAACAGAAAATCCTTTTCCTTTTTCTCCTGCTTTGGCAGCTTCTATCGAAGCATTTAAAGACAATAATTCAGTAGTTGACACAATAGTATGTATTGTTGAAGTATCATTACTAATTTGTTTAATTAGGTTTGAAATTTCTGATAAGTCATCTTTTGTTTTTTCGATTGTTAATACAGCATCAACCATTTTTTGCATAATTTCATTGCCATCATTAACATCCCGTGTCACTTTGTCAGACATCTCTTTACAAACTTCTGCATTACTCGTAGTTTCTGTTAACATTTCAGAAATATTTTTCATTAACTTTGCACTTTCGTTTAATCCATCTAACTGACTTCCGGTTAATGAAATAAATTTTGTCAAGTTATTTTTAATAGATAATAAATAGTCATCACCATGTTTACAAGATTTTGAGATTTCATCTGAAGTATTATATATTTTTTTGTTTAAATTTGAGAGCAATATACGATTAATTGTAATGATAGCTATAGAAAAACAAATTACAATAAAATAAATAAAAAGACTTATTAATACTTGAATATTATCAAAATACAAAAGAAATATAGCATAACAAGCGACAAAAATCTGGATAGAAAATATTAATACCCATAATTTAATTCTTATTGAATTGCTTTTCAAAAATGAAAACATTTCATCCGCTTTCAAAATAAAACTAACAGTCTTGTTTATGACACAATCAGGTATCGGATTCTTTTGCAAAAACAATATTTACCAGGTAGTAAACTTTTGCGGCATTGATGGCATATTGGCAGTCAATAACATTTATTAGGAGGCAAAATGTTCCCAAAACTACCAGAACCATGTGTTCAAGGGTTACAAACAATACAAAAAGAGTTTGATAATTATCAAAGTAATGCGTTTGAAGAACGCTCACCGCAATTTTTTTCTTTAGAGCTTTGTGGAGAAACTGGAGAACTTGCAAACATTGAAAAAAAAATTTGGCGTAACCCATCACTTCCCCTCAATGCAAATCACTTAGCAGAAGAGGCCGCTGATGTTTTTATTTCATTAATAAACTATTGTAATTGCAGAAAAGTAAATCTTGAACAGGCCGTGACTGACAAGTTAAAAATTATTGAAGAAAGACGCTTACAAGGCAAAATGGGTAAAATTAAAAACTCAAAGTAAATTTGAATACACTTGCAACGCTTTTGGCTTTAAGTAAAACTTTGCGGTTTTTAGTAAAAAAGACTCCCCATCGCAATCTCCATACACCTCGTCTTCAATCATTGACATCACCTGCAAACTTTGCACCTGTTTTACAGTTATTTTTTTCTCAATACCTTGATAGTTTCCTGAATAAAGGCGACTTAGATAAAAAATATTTTCAAATACATTCATATTTTCAACAGCGACAACAGATAAAAATCCAGAGCTTAAACTCGCTTTAGGCGAAGGACACATCCCACCACCACAAAAACTACCATTACAAACAAATAATGCCTTTAATGGCACATTGCTAAACTCTTCATCGTTAAAAGCAATTTGTGTGGGATAAGCCATATTTTTAAAAATGACAGACAATACTGCAGCAAGGTAAGTGGTCTTCGATCCAAAGTGTTGACGTGATTGATCCACCCACTGCGCAACTTCCCCATTAGCCCCATATCCTGCAACATTAATAAAATATTTGGATGAATCCCCTTGAATTGGGTTAGTATAATCAACACATCCAACATCACAATCAATTTTATGGCCAAGGCGAATACAAAAAAGAGCCACCTTAAAATCAAGTGGAATATTAAGAGATTTTACAAAATCACAACCAGTGCCTAAAGGAATACATGCCAAAGTTGGTTTTTGTACTGATTTATGCTGCATCAAACCATTCACAACAGAGTTAACAGTTCCATCACCACCAACAGCCACAACAGTATCTATTTCTTGTTCAGCAGCCTGAAGTGCAAGACAAGCGCCATGCTCAAAACTTTGAGAATAGCTCCATAATACGCCTGGATATAAACGTAGCACTTCAGGCAGTACGTGCTGTTCCCATATTTCTTTTGCATTTCCTGCTTTTGCGTAAGGATTTACAATAAAAAAAGGAGAATGAGACATAGTTTACTCTATTTCCTGAACAGTGAATAAATTTGAATTGCGTTCTGCAACACTAGAAGAGGTCAATGAAACAAATACAAACTTATCCCCTTTTTTAAAACCAAAATTTTTGATTAATTTTTCTTTAATCTCAGATAAAATACGTTCAACGTGAGTTCTTGATTCCAATACAACAGCGGTAACAGAACGCAGTAAATTCATTTGACGCATAATTTTCTTATTAAAAGTGATTGCAATAATTTTTTTAGGAGTCCGCATTGATGACAACTTCATAGCCGTATACCCTCCTTCAGTAAAACAAACAATTGAACGCACTTCAGCTTGCTGCGCAATACGAATCGCTCCATAAGTGACAGCATCATCATCAGTTGGAATTTCGTTCATTTCAAAATGATGCCACTTTTTTTCAAACCATGCTTCCGAATTGATAAGCGTATCAATCGTCACTTGCGCAACCAATGCTGCATTTGGGCCTTCGGTCACTTCATGTGATAAAACCAGTGCATCTGCGCCATCAGCCGCGGCATTGGCCATATCAGAAACTTCTGCACGGGTTGGATTGGCATTCACAATCATAGAATGCATCAGTTCCGAAGCAACTATGACAATTTTTGATAGTTTATTACACTGAATAATAAGCTCTTTTTGAATTATTGGTAGGTTGTGAGGATGCTCATCAATTCCGAGTTCTGAACGGCTTAAAAACACACCATCTACATGTTTCATGACATCAGTAAGAAGCTCGAGTGATCGTCTAGAATCAACTTTTAGCAAAAAACGCGGAGGAAGCTCTGCTTCAAACTCTAGAACTCGTTTTGAAATTGGCACACTGGGATGTCTTGCGGAGAAGGGGGCATTTTCACCAAGAATTCCAGCTTTTATTGTCAAAAGCTCGCGCTCTGATTTTATCCCATCAACAATAATATAATCCGCTAAAGAAGAAAAACCTGACTGTAAAGTTTGTTCATCTTCTGGCAACAATGGAAACAAATCGCGGCTCATATCTGTAGAGTGGACATCAACACCACTCAACAAAAGTCCACCACTTTCTACCAAACAACGCACCTGCATGTTTGAGCTTATTTCATTGGGTAGCTGTAAAATTTTTAACTCTACTGCGCCATAAGAAACACTTATTTTAGAGCCAATCTTTAATTGGGAGAGTTGGTCAATACTTGAAACAATAATGGCAATGCCAGAAAAATTTGAAGTTTTGAGATGAAATGAGGCACAATAATCAAAATCAACAATGATTGAAATATTAATTTCAGAGCCATCCGCAACCTCTAATGGACCGCTTGGCACAGACAATAATGAACGTCTGCCTACAAAACTTAATAAAAATGGAACAAAACCCGACCCATTGCTAATCTTTAAACATTCAAGTTGCTTGGTGATTTCATTTCTAAGTTTGATAATATTTGGCAATGAGCGCGATGAGTAAGTCATCCTGACAGCATCGAGACGATACTGGGTTATAAGATTTGCAATTTTTTCGATTCCAATTTGTTCGCAACCATTGTTGGTGACTGTCCAAATGAGTTTTGCCTTTGATTTTTTATCCATATCTGCGTTCTTTCCTTCAGCACTGTAATGAGAATGTTACAAATGACACCACCCATCGCATTCTTTAAACAACTCACAGAAAATAAAACCAGAGACAATAAAGATCAAATCAAGACTTTATATTATTTTTTGTACTTACAAGTTTCAAAGTTCATGCAATCGCCAAATAGCTCCATTTTATGATTTTTTAATTTAAATCCTAAATTATTAGAAACTTTTTCTTGAAAGAACTCGAGCTCATCATCAAAAAATTCAATAATTTCGCCACATTGATTACATATTAAATGGTCATGGTGCTCATTTTCAAAATCAGCAATTTCAAAACTCGCTCGATCTCCACTAAAATGGCGTTCAACCAATATTTGTGACTCTGTCATCATTTTCAAAGTACGGTAAACAGTCGCTAGCCCAATGGAGCTATCCAGTTTTTTAACTTCGTTAAAGATTGTTTCTGCATCCACATGACGACCAGAAGTGAGTACGGCGTCTAAAATAATTTTGCGTTGTCTTGTTTGTCTTAAACCCAGTTGGTTTAAATATTCATCAAACATTTTATGAAGATATGCCTTTTTGGGAAGGCAAGCATCCGATCTGCGCGAAGTCGTCATAAAAACTCTCAATCAAATAAATTGACTATTAGTAAGTAAAAAAAGAAAATACAGACTAGAAACTCAAGCCCCTAATAGGAAAAAGAATATGCGTCTAAAGATGATTTTGTTATTCGCATTCGTCTTTTACTGTCTTAATGAGGGAACAGAGACTCCTTTGTTAGCTTACGAACAGAACCCTAGGATTGCAAGAACAAATCACTCAATTCTTAGCTGTAAAGAAGTCAAAGCGCGCATAGAAACAATGCTTATTTTACATTTTCAATTTAATGAATTGAATAATGACCTAGCAAAAAGAACAATAATAAAATTATTTGAATCGCTCGATCCTGAAAAAATATATTTTCTAAAATCTGATATTTTAAATTTTAAAAGTGATATCAAAAAAAACTTAAACGAAAACGATTGTAGTTTTATCTTTGATGTGAAAAAAATATTTAAAAGCAGGGTTATGGAAAGAAATGTAAAAATTAAAAACATTTTATCTACGCCAATTGACTTAAAAAAAACAGAATATATTAATATTACAAAAAAAAATTGGAGCGAATCAGAAAATGAAGCAAATGAAAAAATAACAAAAAAAATAAAATTACAATTTCTTACAAATAAAGAAAATGAAGAATCAGAAAAACTAGTGAGAATAAGATTACAAAAAAGTTACGAAAGGTTTGAAAAAAATATTGAAAGTATAAATAATGATAAATTATTTCATATTTTTTTAAATAGCTTTGCAATGTCATTAGATCCGCATTCTATTCATATGATGCCAACAGATCATGAATCATTTATAATTCATATTAGCAATAAATTAGAAGGAATAGGAGCCCAGTTACAAGAAAAGGATGGATATATCATCATTCGCTCCCTAGTTCCTGGAGCATCAGCTGAAAAAATAGGCAAATTACAAGTTAATGATAAAATTTTAGCTGTTGATATTAATGATGGAAAAGGGTTTTACGATCTTCTTGACGCCTCGGTTGAGGATGCAGTTAACTTAATTCGAGGAAAAAAAGGAACTACTTTAAAACTTTTAATTCAAAGAAATACAGAAAATATTATAAAAAAATTTCCTGTAACTTTAGTTAGAGACGAAATAGAATTAAAAGATGAACTTGTAAAAACTGAAATTGTAAATTTAGAAAATAAAAAGATTGGAATTATTAAAATTCCTTCTTTCTACACTGATTTAAAATGTAAAAGTAAATTCTTTTTGCATTGTAAAGGTGTTTCCTATGATGTGGAAAAAGAGCTAAAAAAACTTTCTCAAGAAAAGGTAGATGGAATACTGATTGACTTGAGAAACAATGGTGGCGGAGATTTTCCAGAAAGCTTAAGACTTACGGGATTTTTTCTACCTCAAGGCACAGCTGTGCAAACAAAAGATAAAAATCAAAGCATTAGAAGTCAAACTATCGAAAAATCCAAGTCCTATTATATGGGACCTCTTGTTGTTTTGATCAATAAACTGAGTGCGTCTGCATCAGAAATTTTTGTAGGCGCAGTGCAAGATTATGGTAGAGGCATTATAGTAGGAGACAAAAACACCTTTGGTAAGGCAACTGTGCAAATTATACAAGAAATTCCTGGCATAAAAAATAGAAAAACAGATGGAGCATTAAAAATTACACAAAGTAAATTTTATAGACCAGCTGGAGAGAGCAACCAAAAATATGGTGTTTTATCAAATATCATTATTCCAAATAATCTAGAAATATATGAAATTGGAGAAAATTTTTTAGATTATGCACTTTCTAAGGACGCAATTTCTCCATCTAAAAATTTCAAGCCTATGCAAAATTTATCAGTTATGATTAACAAGTTAAATAAACTAAGCCAAGACAGAATTAACAAGGATAAAAAATTTCAAGAATTAAATGCTAAAATAAAAATGCTAAAACTTGCAAGAAACAAACCAATTGCAATAACAAAAGAAAACATCAAATTAATTGAAGAATTAGAAAGCCCTAAATTTTATCTTGAAAAGAAAAATTTTAACAAAAAAGTAGTGAACGACGATGATCTTCAATTACAAGAAGCGTTAAAGATCACTTTAGATACAATTAATTTATCTAAAGATCCAGCTTATTTGTCTTTACAAAATTAATATTATTAAATTTATTTTGAATATCTTGCACATATTTTCCAGGATTCATTAAATAAGCATAACTTTTAGCAGAAATAAAATTTAGGCAATTATCTAAATTTAAATTTAATATTTTTTCTACTTCAGAATTTTCTTTATTTTTTATTATTGAATCTTTACTGAGCATTATATAATTATATGTTTTGCATAATGATAGCATCCATGCCTGGTAAATTTTAATTGAACTAAATTTGTAATTAAAAAGATTTAATAGATTGGTATAATATTCAGGATTCGATAATATTGAAACATCATCTTTAAAAACTAAATAGCCATTTTTATCTAAAATTTTCCAACTTCTTTTTAAAAATGGAAAAATTTTCAATCCCTTACTAAAAATATTATTAATTATTACAACATCAAATAAATCTTCATTTATCTTAAAAAAATCATGACAACTACTAAATTTAAAATTTACCCTTTTATTTTTAGTAAAATCTCTATTAAAACTATTAAAAAATTTAATATTAATATCTAATAAGCTTTTATCTTCTTCGACAACCACAATTTGTTCAGCCACATTCCATTTTAATGCCTCACGAACAGCTCCCAGATCACCAATCCCAATTATCAAAATTTTTTTAGGTAGCCCATGATGGATAAAAGGAATATGAACAAGGGATTCATTAACTATAAATTCATCAAATTTGGAGCTTTGAATTTTTCCATTAAAAATTAAAACTTTATTATTATTATTCAATTCCATCACTGCAATATTTTGAAGTTCATTTTTTTGCTCATAAAGCACTTTTGCAACTAAAAATTGATATTCTTCACCACTCGATATTTTATCACTGATCCAATAATTTGATTTTGTGCCCTGATCACTCATCTGAACACCCCTAAGAGATATCGAGATTTTTTTAATTATAAGGTCAGAAAATATTTCACTATTCATCGTTTTAAACTTAGGCTAAAAAATTCACTGTTAAAGAAATGCCGCCCCATTTTCTTTACGCACTCATTTTTGCGGCTTCTTAAAAACGTTTGGAGATTATTTATGTCCCGCTCCCCTTATTTAACCGCTTACAATCTTTCAGCAAGCTTTGGTTCAACACGGTTATTTGAAAACCTTTGTTTTACAATTCATCCTGGTGAACGATGGGGCATCGTAGGACCCAATGGAGCAGGAAAATCAACTCTTTTTAGAATTTTGCAAGGTGTCCAACAAGCAGACTCTGGCACCGTTTCAATAAGAAACGGAATTCGTGTGGCAATTTTATCGCAACAATATGATTTTCAACCAAATAAAACAGTAATAACACTCATTAAAGAATCGCTTCCCATAGAGTTTGATTCCGAAAAGCAAACACAACTCATAGAAGCTGACTTAGAGTCTCATGCACTTCTCGCCGAAAAGTACCCTCATCTTAGCGAACAACAAGAATGGCTTGATAAATTAAATTTACTGCAAGAGAAACTTTTGGAAGTTTCTAAAATTGGGACTGAAAATATGATTCAAAGTGCATTAAAACTTGGCTTGTTTACTGAAATAGCCAACCAGCAGTTTGGGCAACTTTCAGGAGGACAACAAAAACGAGTACAAATCATTTGTGCGCTGATTAAAAATCCTCATCTCATTCTTTTGGACGAACCAACAAACCATCTTGATGTACAAACAGTCGATTGGCTTGAAGAACTTTTACTTGAAATAGCAGAGCAAGGAAGCAATTTGTTTGGATTTAAAAACAATCAAGAAAATAGTGAGCCTATTGCATTTGCTATCATTTCGCACGATCGCTCACTACTCGACACCTTAACTCACAAAATTCTTGAAATTGAAGCCGGAGAGTTTAAGTGTTACCAAGGAAACTATGAAGCCTACAGCCAAGCAAAACTAGAAAATCAGGCACAAAACGAAAAAACAAAAGCAAAAATGCAAAATCTCATGCGCCGAGAACTAGAATGGTTACGCGCTGGCACGAAAGCAAGAACAACAAAACAACAATCTCGAATTGATAGAGCACTGTCTCTCAATAAAGAACTTCAAGCAAAGCAACAAAGAGCAGCTCTATTTAAAAAAACAGAAATCAATTTTCAAGCCCAAATGCAGTCAGAACAACGCGACTTTGATGATTGCATTGTTCCTATTGTCCAAAATCTTGGGCAACAGGAGCTGATTCATTTAAAAAATGTGTCTATTGCACACCCATCAAGCTCAAAACATCAGTCTCAATATATTTTTAACAATTTAAATTTAATTATTAAGCCCAAATCTCGCATTGCAATTTTAGGGCCAAATGGTTGTGGCAAATCAACATTAATGAAATATATTGCAAACTTTATTCCGCCAGAAAATGGCGAAATAAAGTACCACGACCTTATTAAAATTGCTTACTTTGATCAACAACGACACAACCTAGACCCCACTCAAACCGTTCGAGCAACCATTGCACCTGAAGGAGAATATGTTTTTTTTGAAGGTAAATATTTACATATTATGAGCTATTTAGAGCGTTTTTTATTTAATAAATACGATGCGCAACGCACAGTTGCCAACCTATCTGGTGGAGAAAAAGCGCGCCTGCTTCTTGCTAAACTCATGCTCGAACATGCTAACATGCTCATTTTAGATGAACCGACTAATGATTTAGATATTCCTACTTTGCATATCCTAGAACGCAGTCTGATGGAGTTTCAAGGTGGTATTTTATTTACAAGTCACGATCGATATTTTATGCAACGGGTTGCAACAGGTGTTCTCACAAATACCAATAATGATATTAATTACTCAAAATCAGAAAACAAATGGACTTTATTTGCAGATTTGGATCAAGCATTAAATCAAATTTTAAATACAAATGAAAACACAAATAACTTAAAAGCCGAACCAGTAAAAACCAACTCTGTTCAAAATAAATCACCCAAACCCAATTCTAATATTTTAAAAGAAATTGTTGCACTGGAAAATAAAATTAATGCTTTAGAACATAAAATTAATGAGCTCACTCAAAAACTCAATGAACTTTATTATCAAGAAAAAAAACAACAAGAAATAGTCATTCTTTCAAAAGAAGTCGAAGGTTGTCAATCAGAACTCAATAACGCATATTTACAATGGGAAAATTTGATGTCAAAAAATATTTAAAAATCTTAAAATATTTTCATTTGACATTTTTATCAATTCTATATCAGAAATATTAAGATACTCCGATAAAATTTTTGCAATTTTTCTTAAATTTGCTGGCTCATTGACAGTTAATTTTTCGAGCCCAGGAATTTCCGGCGGCATGTCTGGCGAGTCTGTTTCTAACATTCGAAACCGAGAAGAACATTTTATAAATGCCTCGCGATTTCTGACTGCTTTTTCCCGCGTTGTCACTCCACCAAAAGAACAATAGACTCCTAAATCGGCAAGTTTTTTCATGTCTTCTGGAGGACCACTATAACAATGAATCATGATATTTTTTACACCAAGATCTTTAGCCCAAATAAGTTTCCGCATGCAAAAATCCCATGGCGTAGAACGCAAATGCAATATTAGTGGAAGTTGATTTTTTTCCGCTATTTTCGCACACGCTTCAAATGCAATATTTTGCAATTCTAATATTTGAGCCTTAGAAATCCCTACACAATTTTGATGCTTTACAATTTCTTGCGACAAGTCAAACCCAGCTTCTCCTATGGCCCAAATTTTATGAGCATGTTCATCCAAAATATCATGAAAAAGTGAAATATCTTTACTGATTCTATCTATATTTTCTGTTCCATCAGGAAATAGCCAGAGCTTGTGAACATTGATTGGATGCAATCCATGCGCTAAAAAACATAAAAAAATATTATTTTTAATATTAGTATGTGTTATTTTTCCTTCAGAAGATTGCTCTTCTTTTAACACCGCGCAAAGTCTGTTACTATGTATTTTATCTTGCGTTAATGCAACATTTTGTAAAGTATCTTCAAGCCAGACACCTGCAACAATACCTGATAATATGCCAGTATTTATTGAATTTTCTAAATTTTCTTTTAAATTAGTTAAATAATTAAGGTGAAAATGCGCATCAATAATTTGAATTGAGTTATTTATTTTAAAGTAAGCTTCCCACGTAGAAATATATCCACCTCCTTTACCTGCATATCGTCGGGCAAATTGAGAGCTATTTGACATTGCTCTTCTGAAATATCAAAAAGCTTACCCGATTCTGTATGGTGTGATCCCCGAAAAGTGGACGGTTAAATATCATAATTTTTTTCATACTCTAATGGTGCAAGATAATCAAGGGCAGAGTGCGCACGAATTC
>QOVW01000002.1 GCA_003339605.1 Spirobacillus cienkowskii
AATAAGTTATAGCAAAATGTTTCACGTGAAACATTTTGAAAAAATTCAAAAGCTTTAGCTGCCTTTATTTTATTCTCTGACATACAAGAGATATTCTATTGAGATGTAATAATTTAAAATAACTGAATAAAGCAAAACACTTTTTATATTTAAAATAAAAATTCAATAATAATAAAAATAATATTTTGTAATTATTAAATTAATCACTTTTTTAACTATCTGTATAAACTATGTAGCTTGTCTAAAAATCAAAAATTATAGACTAAAACTTTGAGAGTATGGGTAAGGAGAAAATAATGTTATTTCCACGTACAAATTTAGTTTCAAAATTAATTAAGAAAAATTTGAGTAAAGAAGTTGATCAGGTTTTTGAAATTAGCAAACAAGGTTTTGATGTGCATGTAAAAACACCATTTAAAGAAATTGAAAACATGCTTATTGAAGTTTTTAAAGTAGAATCAAATATAACCAACAAACCGTTTAGATTAATTTTAGATGCCAACTCATTAAAGAATGAAATTGAAAATCAAAACACCGATCATGACATTTTTCCAATTATATACATTAGCTCCAATGAGCTTCAAAAAGGTTTTGGGTTTGTTCAATTTAGTTTTTCTTCGCCAGATTGCTTATTGAGTTCTGTATCATTGGCTACTGAAGAAATTTTACGTTATTTCAATTTAAATGTATTTTTGGATGTTTTTGATTCAGATGTATTATCATTACTAAAAATGATAGCAAGGTCGTATGGAATTTCTGTTTTGATTGATGCTGTGGTTCAGACCGCCTTTATTGCAGGTTTTCAGGGAGATTCAAATAAAGCACTGGATTATTTAAAAATGATGCAAATTAAAAATGATGAAATTTATAGCATAAATAGCTTATCAACTGAAAAGTGCGCTGAGAGATTTTTTTCATATGTGGTACTCAAAGGAGAGGATGCTCATACTTTCCTAAAGTCTAGTTTAAGTTACTATGCAGTTCGGCTTCAAGGATTTTCAATGACTAGAGCGAGCCAAGTTTTGCAAGTATCAAGAACCACTTTGCTTGAACATCTTAAGCAAGCAGAAAGACTTGGTGTATCACAGTTTTTTGAGGGTTATATTCAAACATCAATTTAATTATAATAAATATTTCAAATTATGAGATTGAGGGCTTGCAGAAACTTAAACTTCACAGTAATAACATGGCCAGATAAAGCAACCAGTGGGTGCTTTGAAAGTTCTTAACAGAACTTTTGGAAGGAGCCTATTGTTCGGTTATTTTTTGTTTTTTTTTCTATAATTCAGCTTTAATATGCTGAGAAGTTGGGCTGAGGTTGTAAATGGCAGGTTCATTAGATATTTATCCATTTCATGACACTGAAGGTGCTATCAGATTTGGTATTCAAATAGCAATTTTTATGATAGGGGTCATAGTTGCTCAAAAGTATATCATTACACCAGCTATAAAGTTGCATAATGAACGCAAGCGCAGAACTGTTGGAAGTGCTGAAAACTCTCGTCTTGAGGTTGAGCGAGCCCGAAAATTAGAAAATGATTATTTAAGTTCTTTAAAAAAAGGTGCGGAAGAGGCAAGAAAATTGAGAGAGCAAGAAATCAATGCTGCTCATAAATCTGCTAATGAATTAATCTTAGAAAATCAAAAAAAATCTGAAGCCTTTTTAAACTCTGTGCAAAAAAATCTTGATTTAGAAATTTCTGCAGCTAAATCAAGTCTACCAAGTCAAGTTAAAGAACTTG
This sequence comes from Spirobacillus cienkowskii, assembly GCA_003339605.1. Lineage (GTDB taxonomy): Bacteria > Bdellovibrionota_B > Oligoflexia > Silvanigrellales > Silvanigrellaceae > Silvanigrella > Silvanigrella cienkowskii. Next base: position 1,743 of record QOVW01000002.1, read on the forward strand.
TCGATACAATTTATAAAAAAATTGGCATTGTAGTGGTATTGCTTATTTTAGGGTTCGGCTTCAAAAGCGAGTCTGCGATGGCGGCTTCTGCTGTTGGTGAGTTTTCTTTTTGGTACAGTGTATTTTGGCCCTATTTTCAGTTTGTTTTGTTTTTAATAGCGCTCGTTTTTTTTGCAAGAAAACCAATACTCTCTTTGCTGGAAAAAAATCGTTCAGAATTAAGAACTCGACTTTCTGAAGCAAGAGAAGCGGCAATTCTTGCTGAACGCAAGGTTAAAGAATATGAATCTAAAGTAGCCACACTTGAAAATGAAGTTAATGAGCTTAAAGAAAGAAGTCTTTTAGATGCAAAAATTGAACGTGATAAAATTATGAGCGAAGCTGTAAAATTATCTGAATCAATTTTAAAAGATGCAGAAAGAACTGCAAAAGAACTTATAATGCGAAGCAAAGAAGAGCTTAGGCAAGAGCTTTTTAATTTAGCTCTCAATGAGGTTGAAAAATCACTTACTCCAGACGACCTTCAGAAGCTTGATTTAAAGTTAAAACTTGAAACAATTGATGGTATTAAATCGTTAAACTAGTTGTTAACGGTAATTTGGAGAATTCTTGGTTATGAAAAAGTTTTCGGGATCATTAGCAAGGCGTTATGGAACCGCACTTTTTGAGTGTGCAGTTGAAGCTTCTAACAAAGTTGATTCTTCAATATTTGATAATTTTGTAGAAATTTCTAGCGCATTATTGGTTCAATGTGATAAAAATATGACTTCATATTTTGCAAATCCCACTCTTTCTTTTGAAGAAAAAATTAAGTTACTAGATGAAATTTTAAACAAAATTTTAATGGGAAGTAAAATTTCTTCTGAGTTTAGAGAGTTTTTGAAAATTGTAATTGCAAATCACCGTTTTTCTGAACTGACGTCAATATTAAAATACTTTTTAGCAAAAGCTGATGAGTATCGTGGCATTACTAGAGCTAAGATTGTATCGGCAAAAAAACTTGAAGAAAGTAGTGTTACAGATTTTTCTGATGCTCTTCATAATGTTTTAAATAAAAAGGTTTTGCTAGAGACCGAAATTGATGAATCTTTACGGTCTGGATTTATAATAAAAATAGGAAATACTAATGTAGATGCGAGCTTACGTTCTCGTCTTTTGAATCTTAAAGAGTCTTTGAGTTAGGAGTTAAATTCATGGAGCATATCCGGGTTGATGAAATAAGCCAATTATTAAAACAAAAAATTCAAGCTTTTGGACGAAGGGCAGAAGTTTCTGAAACTGGCACTGTAGTGTCAATTGCAGATGGTATGGCTCGTATTTACGGCTTAGAAAAAGCTATGGTTAGTGAACTTATTCAATTTGAAAATGGTATTAAAGGGATTGTTCTTAACCTAGAAGAAGATAATGTTGGTGTTGCTGTATTTTCAGGTTCTGAGTCTATTCGAGAAGGCATGCAAGTTCGTCGAACTGGTAAGGTTAATAGTGTTTCTGTTGGCCACCAGCTTCTTGGAAGAGTTGTGAACGCTCTTGGTGAACCTATCGATGGTTTGGGAGAGTTAAATACAACTGAAGTTGCTCCTGTTGAAGTGAAAGCTCCTGGTATTATGGCTCGTAAAAGTGTTCATGAACCTCTTCAAACAGGAATTAAATCTATTGACTCTATGATTCCAATTGGTAGAGGTCAGCGTGAATTAATTATTGGAGACAGGCAAACAGGTAAAACTGCAATTGCTGTTGATACCATTATTAATCAAAAAGGTAGTGGCGTTAAATGTATTTATGTTGCAATTGGTCAAAAATATTCAACAATTGCTCAGGTCGTTGAAAAACTACGTCGTGCTGGTGCATTAGAATATACAACAATTGTTGTTGCAGGAGCTTCTGAGGCAGCAACTTTACAATTTATGGCGCCTTATACTGGTTGTACAATTGGTGAATATTTTAGAGATCGCGGAGAGCACGCTGTTGTATTTTATGATGATCTTACAAAACATGCGCAAGCTTATCGCGAATTGTCATTGTTATTAAGAAGACCTCCAGGACGTGAAGCGTATCCTGGTGATGTATTTTATTTGCATAGTCGTTTGCTTGAGAGAGCGTGTAAACTTAATGATGAACTTGGGGCTGGTAGTTTAACAGCATTTCCAATTATTGAAACGCAAGCTAATGATATTTCTGCATACATTCCAACAAACGTTATTTCCATTACTGATGGACAAATTTTTCTTGAAGCAGACTTATTCAATGCAGGTATGAGACCAGCAGTTAACGCAGGTTTATCAGTATCTCGTGTTGGTGGCGCAGCTCAAACGGGTGCAATGAAACAGGTTGCCGGTAACCTTCGTCTTGAATTGGCTCAGTACCGTGAGTTAGCTGCATTTTCGCAGTTTGGTTCTGATCTTGATGCTGCAACGCGTAAGCAAATTAGCCGTGGTCAGCGACTCACTGAATTGCTTAAGCAAGCTCAGTACTCTCCATTATCTATGGAAAAACAAGTTCTTACTATTTTTGCTGCAATTAATGGTTATCTCGACAATATTGAAGTGCGCCATGTGGGTACATTTGAACGCCAAATGTTGAATTATTTTGAAGCAGCACATAAGAAAGTATTAGAGCAAATCGCAACAGGTAAAAAAATGAGTAATGAATTGCAAGCGGAAATTAAAAAAGCCCTTGACGAATTTGTAAAGAGGTTTGAGCCAAATGCCAGCAAGTCTTAAGGATCTTCGCAATAAAATAAAAAGCGTTAAGGGAACCCAACAAATTACTAAGGCAATGAAGTTGGTTTCTGCTACAAAATTTGGCCGAGCTCAGCACAATGTCGTGAATGCTAGGCCTTACGCCCAGTCATTATCTCAGCTTACTTCAAGAATTGCAGGTGTTGCAAACGATGCATCAAACCATCCTTTGATGCAAACCTCTTCGTGTAAAAATGCAATTGTTCTTGTTATTTCTTCTGAAAGAGGATTATGCGGTGGCTATAATGCTAACGTTACTAAACATGCAATAAAAACTGTTTCTGACCTTGAAGAAGAGGGTTACAAAGTAACTACTGTATGCATTGGAAAAAAGGCGCTTCAGTTCTTGAGTCGAAAAAGAAAACAAGTTTCTAAAGGCAAAGACGACATAGTTTATGTTTCAGAAGAACAGTATAGTGCTAATCCCTCAATGCTAATGTCTGAAAGTGGTTTAGTTTCTATAGCGACACATTTTGACAAACCAACAAATGCGTCAGCGATGCGTTTGTCCGAAGCGTTTGGTAAACTTTATTCAGATGGTAAAATTGGTAAATTTCTTGTTGTCTATAATAAATTTCAATCTGCTATGTCTCAGACTCCAACATCTGAAGTTGTTTTGCCGCTTCATATTGATGCTGCATCAGTTGATGCAGAGCCTATATTTGAACCTGAAGTTGATGAATTGCTTACTTTTGTTATTCCGCGTTACATGACTTCGAGAGTTTTTCAAACTCTTTTAGAAGCAATTGCCAGTGAACACGGCGCAAGAATGACTGCAATGGATAATGCTACTCGCAATGCTAAGGAAATGGAAAGAAAGCTTCAGATTACTTATCAGCGTGCTAGACAGGCAGCAATTACTAAAGAACTTATTGAAATTATAAGCGGTGCAGAAGCATTGTAAAATTAAAAATTTGGAGTTTTTATGGCTGAGTTAGGAAAAATTATTCAAGTTATGGGACCAGTTGTTGATGTTCAGTTCACAAGTGGTAATTTACCAGAAATTTATCATGCTTTACGTACAACCAATACGACTATTAGCAGTGAAAAAGAAAACCTTGTTCTCGAGGTTGCACAGCACTTAGGTGAAAACACAGTAAGAGCTATTGCTATGGACTCTACAGAAGGCTTAAGCCGCGGCGTTCCTGTTCGCAATACCGGAGAACAAATTTCTGTTCCAGTTGGTAACTCGGTTCTTGGACGTATTTTAAATGTAGTGGGCGAGCCAATTGATGGTAAAGGCTCTATTGAAACAAATGTGCATTATCCTATCCATCGCAAGGCTCCTGATTTTACCAAGCAGAGTACTAAGCTTGAAATGTTAGAAACTGGAATTAAAGTTGTGGATCTTCTTGCTCCATACCAAAAAGGTGGAAAAATTGGTTTGTTTGGTGGTGCTGGAGTTGGTAAAACCGTACTTATTATGGAACTTATCAATAACATTGCTAAGCAACATGGTGGCTATTCTGTGTTTGCAGGTGTTGGTGAAAGAACGCGTGAAGGAAACGATCTTTATCATGAAATGAAAGATTCTGGCGTTCTTGATAAAGTGGCTCTTGTTTACGGGCAAATGAATGAACCACCTGGGGCGCGTGCTCGAGTGGCTTTATCTGGATTATCTGTTGCAGAATATTTCCGTGATGAGCAAAATCAAGACGTTCTTTTCTTTGTAGACAATATTTTCCGCTTTACACAAGCAGGAGCTGAAATTTCGGCGTTGCTTGGTCGTATTCCATCTGCGGTGGGTTATCAACCAAACTTAGCGACTGAAATGGGTGATTTACAAGAGCGAATTACGTCTACAAACACCGGATCCATTACTTCTGTTCAAGCGATTTATGTTCCGGCGGATGATTATACAGACCCAGCGCCTGCAACAGCATTTGCGCACCTTGATGCAACAACAAACTTGGATCGCTCTTTAACTGAAAAGGGAATTTATCCAGCAGTTCACCCATTAAATTCTACAAGTCGAATTCTTGATCCACAGGTTGTAGGTGATGAGCATTACAATACTGCACGTAGGGTTCAGCAAATTCTACAAAGATATAAAGAACTACAAGATATTATTGCAATTCTTGGAATGGACGAGCTTTCTGAAGAAGATAAACTCGTTGTTGCGCGCGCAAGAAGAATTGAACGGTTTCTTTCTCAACCATTTCATGTTGCTGAAGTATTTACTGGAAACCCTGGACGTTACGTTAAAGTTACAGATACCGTTCGCAGTTTCAAAGAAGTATGTGATGGAAAGTGGGATCATCTTCCTGAAGCCGCATTTTATATGGTTGGTGGTATTGAAGAAGCGATTGAAAAAGCGAAAAAGATGGGTGTTCCCGTCTAATTGGGAGTTAAGTTATTATGGCAGAATCAAAAGGAAATATGAGAGTTGTTATTTTAACTCCCTACAAGCGACTTTTCGATCTTTCTGGGGTTACGGAACTCTATTTTCCCATTGAAAATGGTGTTATTGGGGTTTTGCCTGGGCATGCTCCAATGGTGACTGCAGTTGGAACAGGTATATTGATTTATACTCAGAATGATGTTTCTGGCTTTTTTAAAGTTTCTGGTGGTGTTGCTGAAGTCACTGGTGGTTCTGTCACTTTATTGGTTGATGTTGCTGAAGATGCATCTCAAATTGATTTGGAAAGAGCAAGAAAAGCTTTAGAAAGAGCCGAGAGTCGTTTGAATACAAAAACCTCCGACAGTGAGCTTGATACGAAACGCGCTGAGTTTGCACGTTTAAAAGCGCTTTCTCGAATTCAAGCTTCAGAATTAAATAAAAACAAACAATCTCAAACTAGTAAACCTGAATGAGTTAACCACCTGAAGTAATTTTTTTGATGTTTTAAGTTGCCTGAAACAGTTATTGTTCTGGTTAATATGTTAGAATAAAAGGAAGGGTTTTATCTCTTCCTTTTATTCTTTTATAACGGTGTGAACAATGGCGTCCCAGTTATCTTATGTTGAAGATTCAAATGCGAAAAGTAGCTACGATATAATTTGGCTAGTTATTGATTCGCGTACTGCTCAATATGGAGTTGTGTCTGGTATTTCGCGTTTTGTTATAGGGTTGACAACAGCATTAGTTCGTGAACTAAACGTCAGAAAACAAGAAATTTTTCAAAATAATAAAAGATTAAAACTTTTAATTGTTTCAAAATCTGAACCAGCTCAATGGGTTATTGAATTGGTTCATAAATATCCAAATATTGTGTCTTTTTGGAGTGGTGGTCCTGGATCATTACAAAAGTCATACGATAAACCAATTTGGCTATGGTCTACGTTTGCTTTAAAACGTATACAGAAGTTAACTAATAATCAGGTAATTTGGCTTGCTCCTGCAAATTTTGATAGACCTTTGTTTATTTCAAGAAATAATATGTCTTCAAGGGTGATTCAGGTTGTTCATGATAATATTCCTTTTTTACCAGTTAAAGGTATTGGCTACTTTTTTAAGAGACAGTTTCGTTTTTTAGTAAAAAGAACTTTAGCGAGATTGCCATTTGTCACGACAGTATCTCAACATTCTGCAAAAGCATTACAAAATATCGTAAAAAAAAGAACGACTCCATTATATGTAATTAGTAATGCAGTCGATTCAATTTTTGGCAACGAAAAAAGAATAATTGATTTAGATATTATAGTTTCAAGGAGAAAAATTTTTATTGAAAAAGTATCTATAGAAAAGGATGCTGAAAAGCTAAATTATATTTTTGATAAAATTGGAAAATCAAATTGGGTTCTTGGCGTTGGAATGAATCAAAAGTATAAATCTTGGGAAGTTGCATATCAGGCTGTTTTAAAGGTTGTAAATGATTCGCAACTTGACGTTTGGTTTGTAAGAGTTGGAGCTGATCCTAAAGAAATTTCGAGCTATGTAAAAAAATGTGTTCCTAAAGAAATTGGAAAAATTAAGCTTTTTGAAAATCTTAGAATAATTGTTTTACCTATTTTAATTGATGCAGAATTAGCAGAAATTTATAGAATTTCGACTTTGCTAATTCTCCCCTCTGTTGCAGAAGGTTTTGGGTTACCACCTTTAGAAGCTGCATTAAGTGGTACTCCAGTCATTTTTAGAAGTTCTACGGCAGTCGATCAGCATTTTCCATCTGGAAATCTTCCAAATAATTATTGGTGTCCAATTGATTCTGGTTATTTATCGATTTGGGCTAAGCAAATCGAAAAAATGCTCACTGATAAAAAAGATTCAGAATTTTACAAAAATTTACATAATTCTTCTTCAACGCGAGAGTTTATTGTAGAAAAAAGTCATAGCTCAAACTTTGAGTGGAGAGACTCTGCAATTTCTCTACTAGAATGGTTATTTAAGGATGATGGAATTATAAATAAATTTAATAGAAAAAACTTTTAAATCATAATTTAAATTATATTATTTACAATATAAAACCTGGAGTTATCAATGAAAATTGGTGTGTTTTTTTGGGGTTTTAAAGATCTTGGTTTAGTAGCTGATTGTGCTAAAATAATTAAAGATAAGCATGATGTGAAAGATTTTTATGTTCAAATTTCGGTAAATCAAAAAACTATATCATTACTTGATGTTTTTCCAGAAGAAATTATTAGATCAGAAATAGATGACTTTAACATTTTATATAAATGGCTTATAAAAAACCATAAAAAAAATATTATTATAGTTATGGATTTTTGGAGTTTATTAACAATAAAAGATTTTTCTAATAGGGTTGATATCTTAAAAAAAATATTTAATGAACCTTTTAGTTTTTTATTATGTTGTCCAAAGAAATATTATGAATATTATACCGGAATTTATGATAAAGTATTACTAAGTATAGCAGAAAAAACTCAAGATTATTTTAAAAATTTATATATTTTGAATGATATATCTTTAAATTGCCTATCAAATATGTTTTTACTTACTTTTCCTCCCATGCTTTCTTTATTGAATGAAGTTTGTAGGCAAGATTTTTTTAGTATTAAAAAAATAAGTGTTTTTAAGTTTATCCCATCATTGATTAATGATTATCCATCCCAATATTTAAGTAAGCAGGGTTTTTTAAATGGTTTAAACAAAAAAATTGGAGAAATAACAGAAACATTTCAAGGTATAAAAAACTTAGGGCAAAAACAAATAATTTTTGAATCAACGCTGGAATCAGATTCTTTAAACATATTTTATAAAAATCATGCAAATATTAAAAAACGTTTTGATAAAGGAGTTTTAATATTAAGTTCTATTGAAAGATTTTATAAATTAAATACAAAAGAAGATACAAAATTCCTTTTGTGGCTAATATATTTGTCGATATTAGAATGTAAAGAAGAAGTTATGCAAGTCAGTAACTTAAAGCAAAAAAAATTTTACATTCAGTCAAAAAATATATTTTCAAATATTCCTTTGTGAGTCATCTTTTCTGCGCATGAATGCTGGTGTTTCAAAATCAGAATCGTCAATTTCTATGTCAGAAAGTTCTTTAGCAAGTTTTAAAGCTGTTTCTGCTGCATCATCATTGATTTGATCGTCATGTTGCTTAGTTGCAGTTGCTCCCATCACTTTTGCTTCAGCATTTTTTTGAGAATTGACTGATTGTTGCTGCTGATTTGCCATATCAAAAGTCCATTTTGTTAACTCTTCAAAATCCGATCCTTCTGGTTTTGATATTGTTTGATGATGAATTGAAGTTGTTACAGTTGCTGTCCGATGATTTAATGAATTATTATCATTTGGTCTTTGAAGTGAATTAATGTTTTTATTATCTAAATGCGAGCTGTTTCGATTAAAGGGTTGTTGAACTGCGTGAGAAGGAGAATTTTGCAGATTTAAATTCTCTTGACCCTGTAAAGTTGGCCTTTGAGAATTATGAGTATGATTTGTACCTTGTGCTCCAAAGTTAGGTTGCATTTCTCGTCCAAACTGTGATCTAGAAAACTGATTATTTAAGTTAGTATGTTGTGTAAATTGATTATGCTGCTGTTGTGCTGCTGCATGTTGCGCCTGAGCATTGTTTCTGACTTCGTAAGGGTTAACAGCCGGAATACTTGGTGAAAAGTTGTTTTGTGGACGTTGCGTATTCATTGAAGCAAAGCTTTGATTAGGCAATTGTTGTTGTTGTTGGTTATTTAAATTTTGGTTTAAAAATTGGGGTTGCTGCGCAATGCTTGCAAATCCTTGCGCTGTTTCAGGAAAAGAAACTCTTGCTTGATCAAATCCTGTTGCAATCACTGTGACCCTAATTGTATCACCCATTGATTCATCAATTACAGCACCAAAAATGATATTTGCCTCTTCATGAGCTGCTTCTTGAATAAGTGTTGAAGCTTCGCTAATTTCATGCAAAGTCATTGAGCTCGTTCCTGTAATATTAATTAAAATACCAGTTGCGCCTTCAATATCAATGTCTTCTAAAAGTGGTGAGTTAATTGCCGAACGCGCAGCTTCTGCAGCCCTATTAGGTCCAGTCGCTGTGCCAATACCCATGAGCGCCATACCCATTTCAGACATAATTGTTTTAACATCTGCAAAGTCAACGTTAACTCGACCTGGAATATTGATAATATCAGAAATGCCTTTTACCGCATTGAGTAACACTTCATCAGCGAGTTTAAACCCTTCAAGCATTGACATATCTGGAGGGGCAATACTTAATAGTCTTTGATTAGGAATTGTTATCAGGGTATCAACCGACTGACGTAATGATTGAATACCATGCTCAGACTGTTGTTTTCTGCGTTTGCCTTCAAAAGTAAAAGGCTTTGTCACAACACCTACGGTGAGTGCTCCCAGCTCTCTTGCAACTTGAGCAATAATTGGAGCGGCTCCAGTACCGGTACCGCCTCCCATTCCTCCAGTGACAAAAACCATGTCTGCGCCACTAAGAACTTCTTGGAGAATTGCTTTGTCCTCAAGGGCGGCATTTCTTCCCATTTCAGGGTTTGCGCCTGCACCTAGTCCTTTAGTAAGCTCTCTTCCAAGTTGGATTTTAATTGGGGCTAAGTTAGATTGAAGTGCTTGAACATCTGTATTCGCAGCAATAAATTCAACTCCAGTTAAACCAGACTCAATCATTGTATTAAGAGCGTTTCCCCCACCGCCGCCCACACCAATCACTTTAATGATTGCATTAGATGAGTATTTATTATTTTTTTCCGCTCTATCACTCATTTTTAATTCCTCCATATTATTTAATATATTAATATTATTGATTATCTAGAAGCAAATGGCTCTTTTAATTTTAGCCATATTTTTGTTGCAAAAGATCCAATTCTTCTAGTGTCTTCATAATGATTTACTGCTTGTTCTCTATGAATTGATGAGAATAAATTTGAAAGGGTTCCTACAGTAGAAGCCCAAATTGGAGATTTTAACCCCTCAGTAACTCCCGTTATGCTAGTAGGCATCCCCACGCGAGTATGTAATGAAAATATTTCTTCTGTTGCTAAAGCCATTCCGCTCAATAAAGCGCCTCCACCCGATAAAATAATTCCTTTTGACGCTTTTGTAATAAGTCGAGACCTTTTTAAATCCATATAAACAGTATTTAAAATTTCTTTAACTCGGGGTTCTATAATTATGTTAATTTCTTTTCTAGTTACCATTCTAGTTGAATTGCCATCAGTAGTAGATATTTCAATTTTTTCATTTGCATCTTTTGTAGAAAACTCTATCGCAATACCAAATTCTTTTTTTACTTTTTCTGCCTCTGCTTGAGTGGTTCTCAAGCCTATTGCAAGATCTTTTGTAATATGATGTGAACCAATTGGATATTCTTTAGAATAAAACGGTGTGTTGTTAATATAAACAGATGCGTGAGTGAGGTGAGCTCCAATTGAAATTGAAATACAGCCAAACTCTTTTTCGTCAGTAGTTAGTACACCTTCTGCAGCAGCCAAGGGTTCAAATGCAAAACCTTGAACTCTAACACCTGCATTATTGCAAGCTTTGATAATGTTGTGAAGTTCTGTTTGGGGATAAAAGATCCTGTGATGCATGATTGATAAAGAAGATCCTCGCATTCCAATAGGATTTTGAATATCATGCTTGTTATCAACTGAATAAGAACTTGGAATCATATGAATAAAATCAAAGCCAAGCGGCGGTTTTTGACTTTTTATAGCAGCAGTTACTTTTTCTAAATCTGACAATCTAATTTCTTCTCCTTTAATTTGAGAAGTTTCAATATGATTATCAAATTGAGCTGCTGTACCTGCAATACATACTCTAAAAGAATCTATTTCTATACCAGATTGACGCTCTACTTCATCGATAGCTTCTAAAATTGAAGTTGTAACAGCATCAATACTTGAAATACTTCCTTTTTTTATAGCTCCATTGTTTGCGATTCTTGCTGCACCTAGAATTTGAATCCGCAATGGTTCTTTGTCTGAATGGGATTGTTTGTCTTCTTTTGCTGAATTAAAAGTTTTGTATTCATAACTCGCTGCAATAAGACTGGTATGAGTTGAGCCCAGTGTAAGAGAAATACAAATATTTTTATTTTGAGATGTTTTCATGTCAATTTAACTTTGCATGCAAAATGTTTAAAAAGCATTTTGTAAACGCACTCCCTTTAAACTTACACAAACAAAAAATAAAAGTCATTAGTAAGATTTAAAAATTAGTATTTAGATGATTTTGCAGGTTGGGAAGGAATTTTAAAACTAGCCTTATCATTGAAATCAAGATCGACTTTTGTTGGATAAATATTTTTAATAGTCAAATCTGTGAGAACTAATTTAAGATGTTCAATTTTTTCTTTAATATGATTATCGCCAACATTAATAATTAAGAGATCACTTTCTATTTTTTCATTTGTTGTAGTGATTTGCTCTTCTATTTTTTCTTGAATCGTATCTTTTTTCTTATTAATAATAAGAATATTATTACGATTTATTTTTAAAATAAAACCATTATTTGAATCCCAGTATATTTTATTTAATGAATAACCAGTCCCAAGATTTAAAATTTCAGAATTAATTAACTTGGTTTGTGTTATCAACCAAGGAAAATTTACGGCTGGAAGTGGTTCGGGTTTGTGGTTTGATGATTCAATTTTGCTATTTTTTTTATTTTTTCTAATTATATTTTTTGATTTCCATTGAATTTTAAGTTCTGATGCTTCTAATCTAATAAGGGTTGAGTAAGCATTTTGTGCGGGGTTTTTAGCTATTATTTTTAAATTGTTACTAACTACAAATCGATCGCCATTTTTAGTTTCAAGCAAAACTATTGGAATATGCATAATAGCATTTATTTGAAGTTTAGCATCAAGCCCTAGTCTGATCCAATATTGGTCAATAATATCTTTTGAAGCAAGAATTGAGTGTATGTTTTTTAAAAAAATAGTTCTAGTTTCCGAATTTTTTTTGCTTTTTTCTAGTTCCTTTATAACTTCTCTTAATATTTCTTCAGTAATAATTTTGTTATCAGTTTCAATTGAAATATGACTAGGTAATATTTTTTCGCTAAAATTATTAACAAGAAAAACACTTGTTTTAGTGATAATTAAACAAATTATTATAATTGAAATTAGATATGTTGTCTTTGAGTTTGTTTTGGTTAAGAAATAAATATTAAGAAATATTTTTTTAAAAATAATAAAAATATTTCTTAATTTAGAATTATTTATTTTGTTAATATTTATACTTTTTCGTGAACGTAAATCAAGATTTTGAGTTGATAATAGATTGGCTTTTCTAAGTCTTTTATTTACATTCAAGTTCAAGTTTCTCCAAAAGCATAGTTCCGGCTAGTTTAACATCTCCAGCTCCCAATGTTAAAACTACAAACTCATGTTTATACGGATTATTTTTAATAATTTGTAAAGCTATTGAAGCTGATTCATTTAAACTTTGTGCAATAAAAGTAGAATTAGAATAATTATTAAAACTATTTACTTTAATCTGATGCGCCAAAATATCTAAATTTATTCCTTGAATTTCTTGTTCTCCAGCAGAATAAATTGGAGTTATAATTACGTGATCGGCATCTAAAAAAGCTTTTGAAAATTCGGACATCTGATTTTTAACTCTAGAATATCGATGTGGTTGAAAAATAACTATAATTTGTTTTTTAGGAAAGCTTTCTTTGGTTCCTTTTAAAACAGTTTCTATTTTTTTGGGATTGTGGGCATAATCATCAACAACAATATTGTTCTTTATTTCTCCTAAGATACTAAATCGATGTTGTACTCCTTGAAATTTAGAAATTGCCTTACTAATTTTATTAGAATCAAGTTCAAGAACAGAAGAAACTGCAAAAGTTGCTAAGGAATTTGTAAGATTATAGAGTCCAGGCATTTTTAATTTTACTTTAGATGCTGGTTTTCCATAGATAACAGGAGTATAACTTGTGTAAAATCCATCTGTAATTTTGTCTATTGCTGTAATATCTGCATCTTGTCTTAATCCGTAGGTTACAACTTTGCGTCTGATTTTTGGAAGAATTAATTGAATAATTGGATCATCAATACAAGCACAAATTGCTCCATAAAATGGTACTTTATCAATAAATTTTTCGAATGCTTGTATAATTGCTTCAAGGTTTTCATAGTGATCCAAATGATCTCTATCTATGTTTGTAATAACAGCAATAGTCGGTGTTAATCGTAGAAAACTGCCATCACTCTCATCAGCTTCGGCAACAAAAAGTTCGCCTTTGCCCAATTTAGCATTACTTCCAAATGCGTTAATTTTGCCGCCTATAATAACAGTGGGATCTAAATTAAGTTCATAAAGAGCTGAAGCAAGTATGCTTGTTGTTGTTGTTTTACCGTGGGTTCCCGCAACGACAATTCCGTATTTCATTCTCATTAATTCACTTAACATTTCTGTTCTGTGAATTATTGGTACTTTTAAGTTATGAGCTTCAATGATTTCGGGATTATGTTTATTAATTGCACTACTTATCACAACAACCTGAGCTTCTTTTATGTTTTCAGGTTGATGTCCGATAAAAATTGTTGCTCCAATATCTTTAAGATGCTCTGTTGTTGGAGTGCTTTTTATGTCGCTTCCTGTAATAATAAATCCAGAGTTAATTAAAACTTCTGCAATTCCGGACATTCCGCTACCACCAATGCCTACAAAGTGAATTTTTTTTATCGTATTTAACATAAAAATTAGAACCTTAATTAGAAATATTATTGGCTATATATTCTTCTGGAAATTTGAGACATAAGACCAATTATAAAATAATTAGCAACCAAAGCGGTACCTCCGCTAGAAATAAAAGGAAGTGGAAGTCCTTTATTTGGAAGTGCTCCTGCAACAACTCCCATATTAATTATAGTCGTGGTGACAAGAATTGCGAATGCACCTGTAGCTAATAATCTGTCTCTGTGCGTTTTTCCATATAGAACCAGCCTTAGAATAGCATAGTAAAGAACAGAATATAAAATAGCCAGCACAAGAATTCCAATAAATCCCATTTCTTCTGTAATAACTGCTAAAATAAAATCTGTATGTGCTTCTGGTAAGAAAAAAAGCTTTTGTTGACTCTCTCCAATCCCTCTGCCAAAAAGTCCACCGTTTGCAACAGCGACAAAGCTTTGAATTACCTGAAAACCAGAACCTAACGGATCTTTAAATGGATCAAGAAAAGTAATGATTCTTGAAATTCTATAAGGTTCAGCCAATACAGCGGCTGTCATTCCAAAAACTAAAAGACCAAAAATTCCCACAAAATATCTTTTTGCAAGTCCATTCATAAATAACATGGCAACTATTCCTGAGGTTACAACAACTGTTGAACCAAAATCTTTTTGCGAAATTATTGCAATGGGTGCAAGTAAAAGAAAAAAATAATTTAGTGTATAAGGTATTTTTTTTTCATTTTTATTAATTTTTATATCAGAAGATGATTGTTTAAAAGTTATAATCGAAGCTAAAAAAATAATTGTAAAAATCTTTAAAAATTCTGATGGTTGAATTGGTGGAAGTGGTTTTATTGATATCCATCTTGCAGCACCGCTAACAGTTTTTCCAATGTATGGGAGATGTGTAGAAAAAGTTAATACTATTAAAATAAAAAACAAAAATTTAATATATCTAAAATAAAATTCTAATGGAATTTTAGCTCCTGCAACTGCTGCTATAAATGCAGGTATAAGAAACAAGGTTTGTTTTTTTGCATAATAAAATTCTGTTCCGTAATGTTGTGCCGAATAAACAGATGAAGAACTATACACAAATAAAATACCAAAACCTGTTAGTGCAATGACTGGAATCCACAATACATTTCCACCGTAAGTCATCCATGTACTTGGTTTTGAGTCTAATTGATTTTCACTTTGTTTTGTAATTGTGTCATTGTTATAATGATTCACTTTTATTTTCCTTTAAATGAGATATAGCCCATTCGCGAAAAACATTTCCTCTGTGCTCAAAATCTCGAAATTCATCGAAACTACTGCATGCAGGAGAAAGAAGTATAATTTCATTATTTTGTGCATCATTTAGAGCTAAATTTGCGGCTGAAATCATATTATTAGATGGCTTAGCTAAATAATTTTTATTCGATATCAATTCGTTAAAAATAATTTCTGAAGCGTCTCCAAATGGGTATACTTTAATTAAGTTTTTGTTAAAAAACTCTATAATTGGTTTATAGCTATCTCCCTTAGGTTTACCACCTAAAAGAAGCCTGATTGGTAGCTTAAAAGAGGTTAGGGCGACTAAAGTACTTTCTACGTTGGTTGCTTTTGAATCATTAATAATTAGTAAATTTTTTTCTTGTAATAATTCGTTAATAAAAATACAGTAACCTTTACCAATTTTTTCTAAACGATGCGGTAAATGTATATACTTTGAACTGCTTTCATTCCATTGAGATGTAATGAATTCATCATGTATACCAAGATGTTGAGCAATTAAACTTGCCGTTAATATATTCATGACATTATGTTTACCTGGTATACAAATTTTATTGATTTCAATTTTTTTTATTAAATTATCAGTTTTTAAACTTACTGTAACAGCTTCTTCTTTGTTGTAGGTAACATAAGCAAAATTAAGAAATTTAGAAACAGGAAGATCTTCAATTTCTAAACGTTCAATTTCTTTGTAAATTGGGTTAGGTAAATATCTATAGTTATTTAATTTGTTTTGAAAAAACTGATATTTTTGTTCAAAATTATCAGTTTTTTTATTTTTTTGCATTTGATGACAAAATTTTGTAACTATGATTTTGCATTTTGGTAAAATTAAGCCAATTTTAAGGGCTAATTTTAGAACATCATAATCTAAAATGACAAGGCCTTCAGGATCTGTTAATAAAACAATTCTCCATTTTGCTTTTAAGTATTCTTCTATTGTTTCATATCTGCCTAAATGGTCATTTTGAATATTTAAAATTGCAGAGCATTTAGGTTGAATAGAAAAAGTAAGCTCTAACTGATAGCTACTTAATTCTAAAACAAAGATGTTTTCTTTACTATTTTGTGAGACAACATGAGAAAATGGAGTGCCTATATTGCCACATGCTATTGAATTGCGTTCGCTTAAATTTATAAGTTGATTTAAATAGTTGACTGTAGTGCTTTTTCCATTTGTTCCTGTAATTGCTAGTATTAAGTTATTTGGTTTTAAAAACCACGAAGCAACTTCTATTTCGCTAACTAAAACCAAGTTTTCTTTCATACATAGCATAGGTATTTGCGTGTTTAATGGAATACCAGGAGATAAAATCATCACGTCACATTCATTAGTTATTTTTTCTAATGAATGGCCTTTGTCTTCAAAAGGTATTTTTAAATAATTTAATTCTTCAATTACTTCTTGAGATAGCTTTTTTTCTTCAGTAATAAAAACCTTAGCATCATAATTTTTTAATAGCTTTGCTACAGATAGTCCGCTTTTAGCTGCTCCAGCAATAAAAAATTTTGTTTTTTCAATATTTTTGTGGAAACACATTTAAATTACCTATTATCTGAGCTTTAAGGTTAGAATACTAAGAAGTGCTAGAATAAAACTAATTATCCAAATTCTTACTGTAATCTTTTGCTCAGGCCAACCTTTCTTTTGATAGTGATGATGTACAGGAGCCATTCTAAAAACTCGTTTACCTCTTGTTTTAAAAGATACAACTTGTATGATAACACTTAATGCTTCTGCTACAAAAATACCTCCCATTAATACTAAAAGTATTTCATGTCCCGTAATTACTGCAACAGTTCCTAAAATACCTCCTAAAGAAAGGGCTCCAGAGTCTCCCATAAAAATTTGTGCTGGAAAGGTATTATACCAGAGAAATCCTATTGAAGCACCAATAACTCCAGATAAAAATACACTAATTTCACCAGTACCAGAAATTGAATGGTAATAAAGATACTTAGATACAACAGTATTTCCAGTTACATAACTAAGAATTGTTAAGGTTAAAGCACAGGTTATTACTGGACCAATTGCTAATCCATCCAAACCATCAGTTAAGTTTACAGCGTTACTTGAACCTACAATAACTAATATTGCAAATGGTGCATATAAATATCCTAAATTAATTACTACATTTTTTAAAAATGGAATGTTAACTGTTGTTGGACTTTGAGAAGAAGCATGAGTTATAATTAATTCGTTTGCAGACCATAAATGCCAAATGACAGCGAGAAAACCAAATAAGAGTAAACCTAACATTTTTTTCTTACTAGATAGCCCTGCAGTATTTTTTTTTGAAATTTTTAAGTAGTCATCTAAAAATCCTACAAAACCAAAGCCGATTGTTACAATAACTAATGTAACAAAATGTCGGTTTGTGACATCCATCCAAAGAATTGCGCTTAATAGCGTTGCAAAAATAATTACAACTCCTCCCATTGTAGGAGTGCCTTTTTTTAACATTTGTTCTTCTAGCCCTAATTCTCTGATAGGCTGACCTGCCTTTAGAGATCGCAATAAGCGAATGGCTCTGGGATAAAGTAGCATTGATACGACAATGCTTGTGATGAGAGCTAATATTGCCCTACTCGATAAGTATGAGAAGGCGTTAAGACCAGAAAATTTTGGATTGATCATTATGAGCTTAGATATTAGTAAATAGATCATCCTGAGTTTGCCTCCTCTTGCAAAATTGATAATGCAATTTTTGAATCAGAAAAAGAAATTTTATTTTCGCCTATAATTTGATAGTTTTCATGACCTTTTCCTGCTATAATAACAAAATCATTTGCGGTAGCAATCTGAATTGCATATTTAATGGCTGCTTTTCTATCAACATATTTAAAACAATTTTTTAAATTTTGAATACCAAAGCAAATGTCGGCAATAATTTTAACAGGATCTTCGGTTCGTGGGTTGTCAGAGGTTATTATTACCAGATCAGATAATTCTGAGGCAATTTTGCCCATAATAGGTCTTTTCGTTGCATCACGATCTCCGCCGCAACCAAAAACTGTAATGAGTTTGCCTTTACTTGTGTTTTTTAAAATATCTCTGCAGGTTTTTAGTACTTTTTCTAATGCATCTGGCGTGTGTGCGTAGTCAACAATCACAGTTGGGTGATTAGTCAATGATTTATCAGAAAGTGTGACGACTTCAAGTCTACCTGATACGTTTTTAATATTGCTAATTTTTTTTGTAATTTCTGCTAAAGAAAATCCACTATTTAACTGAGTTGCTAGAGCACAAAGTAAATTGTCAAATTGAAAGCTACCAATTAGAGAAGATTTAAAAGAACTTTGTGCAATTAGGCCACTTTTACCATAAAGTTCAATTAAACCAGAAATCCCAGAAAAACTTGATAAAGAATTGTTAACAATTAAAAATTTAACTTCTTTAAATTTTGTTGAAAATTTTTCAAAGAAAATTTTTAATGTATTTTTTGAACCAATACCTATTAATTTTCTTTTTTTTCCTATTGCTGAATCAGCAAAATTCTCCCAATAATCATTATTTGTACAAATTATTGCAGTACCATTATTCTTTAGTTTATTTTTAAATAATAACAGTTTTGCGTTAAGATAATTATGCATATTTTTATGATAATCTAAATGATCTTGGGTTAAATTTGTAAAAATTGCCACATCAACTTTTACGTTACCTAGTCTATTTTCATTTAAACCATGTGATGTGGCTTCCATTATAATTTTATTAGTATTAATTTTGTGTGCTAAATTTAAAATTTGTAGCAGCATTGGATAGTCGGGTGTAGTTACATGTGATGAATCCAAAATCTGATTTTTGTATTGAATTCCAAAAGTACCAATTCTGATAGTATCTTCATTATTTATTTCGTGTATTAATTGTGAAGTCAGTTGCACTACCGATGTTTTTCCATTTGTTCCTGTTACGGCAATAATAGATAAGTTTTTGGATTTACTAAGGTAGTAATTTTCAAAAACTGCGTAAATTGAGTTTTCAACATCTTTTACGTTTATAAAATATTTGTTACTTATAATTTTAGATACCCAATCTGACGCATACTTTTTCTTTTCTGCTATAAAAATCAATCTTTCATGATTTCCTACAAAATAGTTTTTGCTGGCTAATATATCTTCGACCATTTGATGACCATCAAATTTTTCTCCATGCCTTGAAAAATAAATAAAAGAATCTTTTTTTATGTTATTACTATAATATTTATTAATGTCCTTAGAATTAATAAATATGTTAAACATTTTTTTTGTTTGAGAGATTTTTTTAGAGTTTGTAAGATTGTTTTTTTGAAGAATTTTAAATAATTTTTCAAGACTGATTTTTAAATTCTCTATTTTAAAACTAGAACTCATTAGATATAATATTCCTTGATTTATCTTAATATAAGATCATTCTTGTCAATAGCTGTTTTAATAATTTTTTGAGAATTTTGGTTTTTAAGGTAAGAATTTTTATACTCAGTCATTTTATAAATGCCTCTTGAATTAAGATAATGGACAGTTTTTTTACCAATTTCAGAAAACACGGGACCTGCGAGTAAACCTCCATAAGCGGGTCTTATACCAGCCTCATCAATAACCACAACTATGACAAGTTTGGGATCATTAGAAGGAATTATTCCTTCAAAAACAGCAGTTCTTCCAGAATAAGCTCGATCTTTTGTAGACCAAATTTGGGCAGTACCTGTTTTTCCTGCCACAAGAATTCCAGGAATTCTTGCTTGAGCTCCAGTACCTCCCTCTTCTTCAACAACAGATTTCAGCATTTGTGAAATTAATTTGCATGTTTTTGGATTTATAATTTGTAAAGGCGGGCCAATTGGTTCTGTTTGACCTAGAGGATCAACAGCTATTAAATTTACTCCCCGATCTTTACCTCCTCCTACAATAATCGAAAGTGCATGAGCGAGTTGTAAAGGAGAGATCGCAAATCCTTGTCCAAATGACATATTTGCAAAGTTGAGTTCTTTCCATGTATTTGTTTTTTTTATTCTGCCCGCCCATTCTCCAGGAAGCCCTGTGCCAGGAGATCTGCCAAATCCAATTTTCATTAACGAGTCATAAAAAATTTCTTTTCCCATTTTTTGGACAACTTTATAAACCCCAATATTACTGCTATACTTTAAGATTTCTTCTGGAGTGAGCCAATCATAAGGGTGGGTGTCGTGAATGGCGCCTCCTGGTAAATTCATTTTGCCTTTTTCAACAAAGATTTTGCTATCAGGTTTTATAATTCCAAGATCAAGAGCTTTGGCAATCCACATGGGCTTTACCACTGAACCCAACTCAATTGCATCCATTACGGGTCTAAATCTTCTTGCATCTGGATTATTTTCTGGAGGATTATTTAAGTCATAATAAGGCCAACTCGCTATTGCTAATATTTCGCCTGTTTTTACGTCCATGACAATTGCACTACCACCTTTTGCATCAGCTTTGATCACTCCATTTTTTAGTGCATTTTGAGTAATCTCCTGAATTGAAAGATCTATTGATAATTTAAGGTTAGGTACTTTTTGATCAGGCTTAGAGGCGTGATTTGGAGTGACCATGACTAATCGTCCTCTTGCATCTTTCATGACATCTAATTTTATAGGTTTCATATTTAATCTTGAATCATATATTTTTTCTATACCCTCAAGACCATGACCTTCTGCCCCTACAAATCCAATAAGTTGAGCTGCGAGTTCTTTTTCGGGGTATACTCTTTTGTGTTCATCTACGACACCAACAAAATCTTGCCATTTTTTTAAAGATCCAATTCTTGCTGCTTCATCGTAATTAATTTGCCGCTTAAGCCAGATAAAATTTCTTTTATCATTTTTATAAGCTTTTAAAGTATTAAATGGAATTTGTAGCTGATCAGCAAGACTTTTTATTAAATTATTGTCATTTGGCATTTTTTTATTGAGAAGATAGATGCTTGGTTTTGTAATACTAACAGCTAGGACGCGGCCATTTCGATCTGTTATTGTGGCTCTAGGTAAGGACATAGTTAAGTTGGTCTCAAATTGTTTGTTCCCTTTTTCGATAAGCTTTGAGCGAAGTGGTGTTGGAAAAAATGTGATCCATGCATAGCGAATTAGTATCAAAATTAAACAAAGGTAGTACAACCAGCCCAATAAATGAGCTCGCAAGCTAAAATTTGGGATTTTTCTTAAATTTTTATAATTAAAATAATTTTTAATATTATTTAATAAAATAAGTACTTTTCCCACATTTAATACCTGCTAATTATTATTTTTTTCAATCCTTAAAACTCGTTTTGGATCAGGTAATATGTACTTTGGTTTTCCGCTTAAATCTTTTTGGCTTAATAGATTTTCTCGAACAGTTCTTTCTGTGGCTGCAAGATCAGAAAGTAGCTCTACTTGGCGCTGGCGAATTAATTTTTCTTTTGCTTTTAAAGCTGCGATTTCATAACCAACAGAATAGGTTTTAGATCTCATTGTTATAACAATAACTCCTACAAGTATTGTTAAGAAAATAATTGCAATAATTGCATCAAATCCCTTAAGTAATTGGAGCACACGCTAACCCTCCAAGTTTCGTGAAAATTCAAAACAACGTAGTCTTGCCGAACGAGAACGTACATTGCATTCATATTCGTGTTGCGAAACTGTAATTCCGCCTCTTGGAATCTCTTTTCCAAATCCTTTATGATTATTTTCTTCTAAATGGAGTTGAATATGCAAGGGCAAATGAAAATCTTTTTTATTTTTAGAGTTTTCCTTGAGATTTTTTCCCTTTTGCCAGTTTCTCATTGCATGTTTTACCAATCTATCCTCTAAGGAGTGAAATGATATAAATGCTGTTTTGCCATATTGATGCATAATCTGAGGAATATCTTGAAGCAGCTTTTCAATAGATTCAAGTTCTTTATTAACTTCAATACGAAGTGCTTGAAAAGCTCTAGTTGCAGGGTGAGTTCTGCTATTGGTATAGCCTAAAACTCTTCTAATGTATTCGGCTAATTCTTTGGTGCTTTGTAAAGGTAATCGTTGTATTTTTCGATCTTCAATAATTGCTTTAGATAGTTTTCTTGATTTTGGTTCTTCTCCATATTCAAAGAATATTCTTGTAAGCTCTGCTTCTGAATAATTTAATAAAATATCTAATGCAGACTCTCTTAATGTTGTATCCATGCGCATATCAATAGGGCCATCATGATACATTGAAAATCCTCTGCTGCTTATATCTAGTTGAGGAGAGCTGACTCCAAAATCAGCTAATAAACCGTGTATTTTACAGTTTTTAAAATCATTTTCGAGCACGCTTTTAACATACATAAAGTTTTTGTTTATCAAATAATAATTTAAGTTAGAATATTTGTCTTTTAATTTTTTAAGTTTTTCGTTTGCAAAATTTAATGCAAATATATCTTGATCAAATCCAATTAAATTAAGGTTATATTGCTTATAATTTTGAGAATTTAAAATAAATTCAATAAGGTATTCTGAGTGACCAGCGCCACCAATAGTTGCATCGACAAAATATAAATCATTATTTTTATCGTTATCTAAAGATGAAATAAGGTTATTACTAGGCAATATATTCTCAACAGTTTCTTTTTTTAAAACGGTAGTGTGAACAAAATTATTATTCATAAAACTCCTTAAATATAAATTATTCTATTAATTTAAATAACTTATCTGTATATTTAGTCAAAAACCTGGCACTCAATTAAATGCCTAAACTATTCAACTTCAATATTTACGGGCCGATAATGACCATGTAACAGAAGTTAATTGAATAATAATGTGCCATGAAGGTAAATAATATGCAAAAGAAGGCTATTATGCTTACAACTTTAAAAAAAATTATCTTAATTTTTTTAGCTACTTTCATTGTGATTTCGTGTAGTACAACCACTACCACATCTGATGAGCAGCCTAATGTTGTAAATAGTGTTCAAGCATCAGAACCTGAACAACAAGAAAAAAAAGTAGCCATCTCTTTAGACTATTCTGAAGGCTTAGTGCCTCCAACTAATCAGGGAGTACTAATGCCATATTATGTTCAGGATGGAGATAATTTAATTAAAATAGCAAAGAAAATTTATGGTGATAGAAAGCTTTGGAAAAAAATATCAGAAATTAATAATTTAATTGATCCCCACAAAATTTATGCTGGAGACGTTATATATTACGAAGCAAATGAGCAATCAAAACTTTTTGCCCAAACTTATGAAGGTGCTCCAAAAGCAAAAATTATTGTTAAAAAGGGTGATACTTTAACAAAAATTTCAAAAGTAATTTATGGGAAAACTAAAGACTGGAGAGTTTTGTGGAAAGAAAACCCTCATATTTTAAATCCCGATAAAATTAAAGAAGGTGTCGAAATTTACTTTAGATCTAAAGTAATTACATCTCATGCGTATTCAATTATTAATTTAAATAATAATATTAAAAATTTAGAATTAAAAAACAAGCAAAGTGATGAGAAAAAAACGTCAATGATAAATAAAGAATATCTTGAAAAAATTGATAAGGATAAAGAAGAAATTAATCTAAATAAAGATTAATTTTTTACAATAAAAAAGAAAAATTATATTCGGTTTGATTACTATCAAAATTAAAAATTTTTTTTGATGATAAATTGCTATCTATATCTCTAAAAGAAATAAGAATATTGTTAGGTGATAATTCTTTTGTTTCGTATAAATTTAATTTATCTTTAAAAAAATTTGGTGATTGAAAACAATAGTTTATTAAGTTATTTTGAAAATAGTTTTGTTTTTTAGGTTTTAATTTGTTTTCAAAAAAGTTAAGACATTCTTTGTAACTTTTAGGTGTACCAATATCAAACCAGTACTTATTTTTAGGATAGTTTAAATTTATAACTTTTTTATCTTGTGTTATTGCATTTTTGTAATAAATTTCAATGCTAGACTTTTTTTCGATTGGTACTTGATTTAATAATTCATAGCCAATTATTTGGTGATTTGTAAATACAGTTGCGGTGCTTGCATTTTTTAATAAGAAATTTTCTCCAAATCCTTGAATATAATTTGAGTCTTTAGAAATCCATGTAGTATCTTTTCTTGGAAAATTAATTTTTTTTGTGCACATTAATGCATAATCTTCGCAATTTTTATTTTGCCATGCTTTAATCATTTGTTGAATTGGAAAATTTGCAATAATGTCACCAGATACAACGATGACATTTCGTTTTGAATTTTTCTTATTATTTTTTGATAATTCATGAAAAATTCTAGCAATTCCTCCTCCTGTTTCAAGTATTTCTTCTTCATAAAAAAATTCAATACGAGCAGGATCGTAACCATAAAATTTTGCCGCAAGAATAATCTCTTGTTTTGTAATATGATCTAAATAATGTGTATTACAATAGACTTTTGGAAAGCCAAACTTAAAAAAAATTTCGATATTAATAAATGCAGCTGGCTTATTAATTATTGGACAAACAACTTTAGGAATATAGTTTGTTAATGGCTTTAGACGAGTTCCAAAACCAGCACACAAAACAATTGGGATAAATTTGTCAATTTCAGTTTTACTAACGCTAGTCATAAAAAACCATTATAAATATTTATTTATAAGTTTATCAAGTTTTCTAGAAAGTTCACCTTCAAATAGATTGTTAATTAAACTATATAAATTTGGAAGCATATGTTTGATATCTGTTTCTTGGTGTACCTGAGCTTCTAAAGATGTTAGAATTTTAAGGGTATATTGTATGTATTGTAAATAATTATTTTTCCCTTTTTTTGTTGCTAAATATCCAAAACTACCAATGGCTTTTAAATTTCTTTGTAAACCCATTAATATTAACTCAAAATTAAAGCTAGTTTCACTAATTGGTGAAAAATTATTTTTTATTCTGATATTATTTAAATTAGTTAAGTAATGTTTAAAAAAGTGCTTTCTAGTCTCCCATGTTATTTTAACATAACTGTCACGTATCAGGCTTACAACATCATATGAATGAGGACCCATTCTGGCATCTTGAAAGTCTATCCAATAAATTTTTTTATCTTTTACCATAATATTTCTAACATGGTAATCTCTATGACAGAGTACTTTTTCGCAATGATCTAATTTTAATGCTAAAAGTCTAAGATCTTCAAATAATTCTTTGTGACTTTGTTCAGAGATATTAAGGCCCATGAAACCGTTTAAAAAATGAACGACAAAAAAATTAAGCTCATAAAAAAACTTATCAAAATCAAAAAATCTTGTTTCCGCTGGATGTTCGATCTTAAAAACTGGATATTGAGCTAGCAGTAACAAATCTAAAGCTTGTTCATAGTATTTTAAAGTTTCTTGGCAATTAGGGTTATTAATATCAAGATACTCTTCATTAATTAATGAATTTAAGAATATATCGCCAAGATCTTCGGTCCAAATGCAAGAGTTATTTTCATCAATTTCTAGTATTTTAGGAATTGGTATATTCATTCTTGTTAAAGCACTATGCATTCCTATCCAGCTAATCGGATCTCCTCCATATCCCCCTTCCCATTTGGGAAATTGCATGCATAAAGCACTTAGGTTGTTGTCAACTAATCTAAAAAATTTTCTATCGCTTGCATCGCCCGCAATCAGGATCAAGAATGGTTTTTTATGAATTTCAGGGTGACTGGAATCTTGTATTTTAAAATCTTGAATTCTAAGCATAGTTTATAATGATTTCCTATGAAGTGAAAGATTTCTTGTCAAATTATTTCTTTAGCTAATTTGCTTATCTCACAAACAGATAAAGCTATTTGCTGTAACAAGTGATCCATAATTGTAATTGTGTTACAGAGTTGTGTGATTCGTCAACCCATTAGAAAGGTTTTTATAGTGGAAGTTATTTCGATTCGTGGCGCAAACGAGCATAATTTAAAAAATATTGATGTTGATATACCCAAAAATAAGATGGTTGTTTTTACTGGTGTAAGTGGTTCCGGTAAGAGCAGCTTAGTTTTTGACACTATTTATTCTGAGGCATTTAGACGTTTTATCGATTCGAGCCAGACTTCGGTCTATATGATGAGCGGGTCTAGTTTTACAAAACGAGCTCGCGCAAAATTTCGTTCTATATCTGGCCTTCCTCCTGCGCTGGGGCTGTCGCAAAAACAAGGAGTTGCAGGACGTCTTTCTACTGTTGGGACAATATCGAGTGTTTCTGATTTATTAAGAGTTTATTTTGCAGCTTTTGGAGATATTTATTGCTACAATTGTGATATTCCATTAAAACCTATTACTTTTAACGAATTATGTGATAAAATATTTAATGATTTTCAAAATAAGAAAATCAAAATAATAGCTCCAATATGTGAAAAAAGAAAAGGTAAATTTTCTGACGAAATTGAAAAATTTAGAGAATTAGGTTTTTCAAAATTAAGAATAAATGGAAATATTTTTGACTTACAAGATGATAATGAGTCTATCAAAGTAGATTCAAAAAAACTGAATACTATTGACGTTATTATTGATTTTGTAGTTATTTCTATAGATAAGAAACAAAGAATTGAAAGAGCAATTTATCAAGCCCTAGAATATGGAAAAGGCATGGTAAAGATTGAGACTTCAAATTATGAAAACTTATTTAATACAAATTCAAGTTGCCCACAGTGTGGTGAAAGTGCTCCTAAGTTAGATCCTCGCTATTTTAGTCATTCTTCATTAGGTAAATGTGCAAAGTGTGATGGTGAAGGGACTTCAAAAAAGGGATACTCAGCAGATTTATTCCCTTGTAAAAGCTGTTTAGGTTCTCGTTTAGATACAAAACTTTCAAGCGTAAGAATTCATGATAAAACTTTTCAAGATCTGCATTATATGACTATGATAGAACTTTTAAATTACGTTGAAAATATTTTAAAAAATCATGTTAGTAATGATAAAGCAAAAAATAAAATTTATCTTGAACTACATAATTCTTTATTAAGTATAAATAAAATTGGATTAAATCATCTTACTTTAAACCGTTCAGGATCTAGTTTGTCACCAGGAGATTTGCAAAGATTAAGACTTGCATCAATGATTTCAAATAAACTGAATGGTGTTTTGTATGTAATGGATGAGCCTTGTCAAGGACTAAACGAAGAAGAAGTAAAGCAATTAGCACAAGTTCTTAAAGAAATAGTAAATAATGGTGCATCAATAATAGCTGTTGAACATCACCCAGAATTTTTAAAATTTTCTGATGCTATTTTTCTTATGGGTCCCCAGGCAGGGGTAAATGGCGGAAAGATTATTTCTTATATTTCAAATAAAATAGATTTAGATAAATTTAATAAAGAGAGTTTTATTAAATTTAATAATAAATTATCCGATGAAAAAAATAAAATAAAAGAAATAAAATCAAATATTACTTTTAATAACATTAATATTAGAAACTTAAAAAATTTAAATATTTCTATTTATCAAAATAATATTAACATTATTAGAGGAAAATCAGGATTTGGTAAAGGAACGTTTTTAGAATATTGTGTTCTGCCTTCACTATATTTTTTGGGAGGTAAATCATTAGATTCTGAGGAAATTTTAAAAATAGATTTTAAAAATTTTTGCAAATTTAATTCAGTTGGTGACATTAAAGTGAATGTTGTGGGTTATGTAAGACCTGGTAGTATGACTCGAAGCTCCAGACGCAGCGTAGCTTCAGCACTTGATGTTCTGAAACCCCTTAGAGAGCTATTTTCCTCGTTACCGTCAAGCCAGGTGTTGGGTTTGACAGAAAGTCACTTTTCTTGGAATTCTAAGCAAGGAAGGTGTGAAAATTGCGAAGGAAGAGGTTATATTGAGCTACCACAAAAATACTCTGAGCCAATTAAAGTTGAATGTGAAACGTGCTTTGGTTCAAAATTAACAGCAAGAAGCTTACTTCCTAGATACAAAGGCCTTAATTTTGCAGACATCATGTCTTTAAATTTGGAACAAGCAATACAATTACTTGAAAATCATAAGCTTATAACAAATAAAATTGCTAAAGCATGTCAGTTTGGCTTGGGATACATTCAGTTGGGTCAGGGTATGGACAGTTTAAGTGGCGGTGAGCTTCAAAGGTTAAATTTAACGATTCATCTTAAAAGAGCAAGTTTAGAAGGAGCTTGGTTTATTTTAATGCATCCAAGTACTGGTTTGCATGCACCAGACATTAATGTTTTAGGTGAACTTATGTCTGTTATGCGATCGAAAGGAGCTACTTTTGTCCTTGTTGAAAATAGGGAAGAATTTTTATTTTTTGCAGATCATATAATTGATTTTTAATGTATGAATGTTAGCTAATATCTTTTAATTTATTTATTTTGGAAAAAATTGCCCCCTATTTTTTTCAGCTCTAGTATTTCTTTTTTTAATTAATTTAATTTTTTTTAATTCCGAATATTTTTTAGTATTGAAAAATTTGAATTGTTGGGGGTGTTTTCATGCCAGAGAGGTTTCATGATTTTTCAGTCGCTAAACTTGAAATGCTTTCAAACTCTTTTTGGAGAGAAATTAATCCATCAGCTAAATCTTGTGTTTCTTTAATAAAACTTCTTGAAGTATATGCTTCTAAAGAAAATTGGGAACAAGTTATTAATTTGTCATCAAGAGCTGTTTTACATCTAGATAAAATTTATGACAGAGCAGATTTTTACCATATTTGGATTTGCGCCTTAAAAGATTCGTTTGATAAAGATGGATTAGTTTTATTAGGTAGACATCTTTTTAGAATGAGATTTTTTCATCCTGTTTTTTTATCACTTTCTTTAATTTCATTTTCTTTTGCTTCAAAAAATAAGATTGCTAGAAAAATATATTTTTATTTAAAAAAGACAAAAGGGATTGAAAATCGTTTCTATTTTGAAGCTATAGGACTTTTTTTTGCTTCACAAAAAAGTATAGAGTCTATTAAAATGGGGCTTTTCTATTTAAGAAAAGTAACTTCTGAAAAAAAATGTAGCTATTTTTCTCTTAGAAACTATTTGCGAGTACTTTCTGAAAAAAATTATGTTAATGAAATGACTGAAGTATATAATGTTATGCATGAAAGATTTCCATTTGCGCAAGAGCCGTATTTGGTTGCAACTTTAATTGCAATAGACAATACTGATTGGAAAGAAGCTATTAGAGTTTTAAATCAAATAATTCTTGATAATCCAGCAAATAGTTGCGCAATTCTTTCATTATGCCAATGTTATAATGAAATTGGAGATTATTTGATGACTGTTGAATTATTATCCAAAAATAAAGATACATTTATAGATAATGAATATGATTATAATTGTTTATTGGGAATGACATTAAAAAAGATAGTTGATATCGATTTTGATAAAAATTTGCATCAATTAGCAATCCGTCATTTACAAAAAAGCTATAATTTGGCAAAGTTTTTTAAATTTCCATATTATAGTATAGAAAAAGAATTGAATGATTTAAAAAATGATAAAAATCAAAAAATCTATGATGATGTTGAAATTAATGTCATTAATGTTATTAATGAACAAGCATCAGAAGCTAATAGTTTATTTAATGATAGAAAAGTTGGTTAATTAAAAATTAATATGAATCAATAATTTTTTTGTATTCACTAGTTTTTATAAATTCTCTGCTCGCATTATCAATTTTTTTTAATAATTCATCATTAAAATCTTTTTTATAAATAATATATAGCTTAATTTCATTTATTGGTTTTAGTACTTTTACTAAATTTTTAAAATTTGAAATATTTTGTTTTCTATATTCTTTAAATTGAACTTCATTAGCTACAAAAAAACTAGATTCATTTTTAATTACAGATTCAACACATGATCTTAAATCAAACTTTGAAATTTTATTTAATTCTTTTTTGTTGATCATTTCTTGGATATCATTTTCTATATAATATCCAACAGAAGAACAATAAGTACCTCCTTTAAAATCAATTAAATTTTTATTATCCTTATAATTTTTATTTGTATAAACATAAATTTTGGAATTGTATAAGTAAACTTTTGAATATTTAACTTCTGTTGCCCGTTCATCTGTATAAGCGTAAGGAAAAGATGCGTCGTATTTTTGTATTTTTACAAGCTCATAACATCTTGCCCAAGGAAGAAATTCAAGCTCAAAAGGTATATTTATCTTTTTTAACAAAGACTTTACAATTGCTGTAAACATTCCTCCATCTTTGAGTTTTTCATCACTAAAAGGTGCAAAATCATTACCAGTGACTAATTTTAGTTTTTCTATTGGATGGACGTTAGCTGTATAAAATAATAATGTTAATAATAATGAAATTTTAGGTAATTTATTTATCATTTTTATAATTCTCCAATTATTTATTAAGCGGGTTCATTATTTTCTTTTCCTTTTATCAAATCAGTATCAACTTTTTCTCTTAAAATTATTTTCCATGTTGATAAGCCAACTATTAAACCAAATATGACAAATAAAATATAAAATAGGGGATTAAAAAACACAGATAATGTTAAACAAAGAAAACCGAGAGTTCCTGCAACAATCATATTAGTCATAACTTTGTCCGAAGAGTTTAGCGGTAATTCTGCATCAAGTACAGCTTTAGTATAACCTTGGACTAATATTCTTCGTTCTCTTACTGTTGTAAAAAATTTAAACATACTTTTAGGTGAAAATGAATATCTAATATACCAAAATGGCAAGTGTACCATGTGTAGGCCAACTATTTCGATTTCTGTTCTGTGTTCATATAAAGTACCAACTTTTGTTTTTGCTATTCTTCGATGATATTCGCTTATTTGATCTTTGGCTCTAGTGATTGCAGATGATTCTTTGCTTTGAATGCTTGCTACTGCAATTTCGTTTGCATGTTCGTATTTAAATGGAACCTTAGATTCGTAAATAGGTTTAATTCCTTCATCCTGCACCCCCATTGTTTCATCGAGTGGAAAACCTTCCCAATCTATTGAGACGCTTTCTCTTGGGTGGTGCAATCGCTCCATTCCCCAGTGTTCTTTTGGAGATTTTCTTGCAAGGATTGCCCAGCGGTATCTCCTGCTAAATCGTCCTTCTTCTTTTAAAAATCCTGATGCTAAATCTCTAACGCGGCCTGGGTATAAATTTTTTTTGGCGCTATGTCCGCTCCAAAACGTATGTGCTTCTACAGAAATTATCCAATAAGGTAGAAATACTCCATATGAGCCCAATATGCTAAATTCACTTTTAATTTTTGATGGATTATGATAGCGATTTGTTATCCATTCATTAAAGATTTCGTCTATATTTTCTTTTTTTATGTTAGATGAAATTATATAATGATCACCAATTAAATCTTTTGCCCCTTCTTCTGGGTCAATGATAAAACCAGCAGAACAAAAAGGACATAAATGAATATAGTCATCTGGATTGTATTCAAAAGACGCTTGGCATGATGCACAAGATACTTCAAACATTTTAAAATATCCTTTTTAAGTAACAATAATAATTTAATATTATAAAAATATTTTAAAAACTTGTAGAAGAAATTTAGGAATGAGTGTCAATCTTTTAGTTATGACTAAATCTTTTGGTTAAATGCAAAATGAGTTTGTGGGTTTGTTTTTCAAGATTTTGAAATGATTTAGAATTATCAATTACGAAGTCGGCATGGGTAATTTTTTCACTATCAGGCATTTGAGTATGGATAATTTTTTTTGCTTCGGAGACTGAAATTTTTCTTTTTTCTTCAAGTCTTTTTAGTTTTACAGATTCATCGGCTACAACAACAATACAAAAATCAAAACTACTTTGCCTTTTAAGCTCTAAAATTAAAGATGCTTCGTAAAAAACCCAAGCAGAGGGGGCAATTTTGTTAAGTACTTCTAATCTTGAATTATACAGTTCCAATATTGCCGGGTGCAAAATACTTTCTAATGATTTTTTTAATTTTGGTTTAGAAAATACTTGATTACGAATATAATCTCTATTTAAAATTCCAGGACTAATAAACACAGAATCACCAAAAATTGTTTTAATTCTTGCTTGCACTTCTGGAAAAAATAACACCTCACGAGAAAATAAATCTGCGTCCCAAACGCAATAACCTTTTTTTGCTAATATTTTAGAAAGTGTTGATTTTCCAGAACCAATACCTCCTGTAATTGCAATCTTTTTACACATAATTAGCGTTTGTTGTTATCACGTTGTTGTCTATATTGGTTGTTATTTTGTTGGTTACTTGAGTTTTGATCTTCATAAAATCTTTGTGAATTTTGGTAATTAGCTCGAGTGTTAAATCTTTGATTCTGAGCATTATTATTTTGATATTGATTTCTAAAATTGTTTTGATTTGAGTTTTGTTGTCTTGAGTTATTATTTTGTTGTTGATAATTTCTATTGTTAAGCTGTGATCTATTGTTGTTTTGTTGTTGAGGGTTTCTTGGTTGAAAGCCAAAACGATTTCTATTTTGCAAATTGTTTTGTTGTTGCCTATTGTTCATTGAATGATGACTTAAATGAGGCTGAGGAGCGGCCTGCGTTCCATCAGAATGAACGTAACCTGTTCTGGTCATCAAATGACTGGGTGTCGGTCTCATTTGATCTTCAAAAACTCTTTTTGCAACGCCTTCTGCGACAAGTTCAACAAGTAAATCTTCTACAGAAATACCTTCCATTTTTGACATTTGCCGGAGCTGATTCATCAGCGACCACGAAAAAGATACAGAGATATTATTTTGAGAAAAATCCCTAATTTCTGATGAATTTTGAAGGTCTTCTTCGCAAAAGTCGTCAGAATGATTTTCATTTTCTTGGAATTCTTGGGAAACATCATTAACTGCAAAATCATTATTTTGCTCAATTTCCCAATTTACTTCGGATTCTAAAGTTTCATCGGAAGAGTCTTCTATATGATTTAGTGTCACCACATTCTCCACTTCTTTAACAGGCTGATGATTATTTTCTGTTGTAATTTCAGGATGAATTTCATCTTCTTTAATTAAATGCGTTTCTTCTAACGAAGGTGTGCAAACTGCTTTGAGTTTAGGTGGGCGACCTCTGCCTCGTTTAGAAGGAGATGATTCTATTCCCCCTGTTTCTTTTGATGATTCTTCGAAAAGTGATAATGAAAAATACCTACGAGTGTGAAAATAAATCACGACGATACTCCAATATAAAGTAACAATAACAAGCAATGTTTAATAAATTAATTATTCAGGTAAAAATTCTATAAAAATCCTATGCAATTAAATAAAAACATGAAACATTTAGAAGGAGAGGTATTCTCACTTCTTACATAATCCCATAAAAGAGCTTTCAAAACAAGTATCTTAAACCAGTCTATCAAGGATTTTTTTACCTATATATTTTACAAAATGATATTGGTAAAAATGATCAATTTGTTTCGCTTAAATCGTGTAGATCAGCGAATTCTGAAAGCATACTTAAATTTTCGGTCCAACCAGGTTTAACTTTAACAAAAAGTTCTAAGAATACCTTCTTTTCAAGATGTTTTTCTAATGAAACTCTTGCTAACATTCCAATATTTTTAAGTCGCACCCCTTTTTTTCCAATGACTATACCTTTTTGAGATTCGCGATCTACAATTAATGTTGCTAAAATTTTTACGACTTTTTGCTCAGTGGTAAATTTTTCAATAACAACAGCTATTTTATATGGCAGCTCCTGACCAAGCTGACGAAAAATTTGTTCACGAATAATTTCACTACATACAAATTTTTGCGATCTGTCAGTAAGATCATCCTCGCCAAATAGCCAATCGCTAATCGGCATATGAGTGGATATGAGCTTTCTCATAAATACGACATGTTCTGGAGTTTTAGATGAAACTAGAATAGACGTATTTTCAGCAAGTTGACAATTTAAACTATTTGAAGAACTCAAATCCTTTAAAAGGCTTTGAAATTGTTGTTCAATGTTTAGTCTTTCTTGTTCTGCTTCTTTTATCTTAACCTTATCTGATTTAGTTGCAAGGAGTAGAAGCTTTTTATTGTATTTTTTTAAAATACCCTTTAGCCAAAGTGTATCTTCTGGATGCCAGCCCTGAGAAACGTCAATCAAATAACATACAAGGTCGGCTTCAGCTAATACGTTCCAGGCTGTTTTGTTCATCATTTGATTGATTTTAGGCAACCCTTGATCTTGATGAATGCCTGGGGTGTCAAGCAAAAGAATTTGACAATCGCTTTCTGTGAAAATGCCTAAAATTTTGTTTCTTGTTGTTTGGGGCTTATTGCTGACAACAGCTAATTTTGAGCCAAGTATTGCATTTAAAAACGTGCTTTTTCCCGCATTGGGTCTGCCAAGTAATGCCACATATCCGCATTTTTTCTTCATTTTTTACCTTCAAAAAAACTAATGACCATATCTTTTGTTAATTTTCCTAATTCAATTTCATTTAAAATTTTTTCTGCAACCTTTTTGCTAGCTTCTCTTTTGCTAGCTGCAGATGCTCTTCCTATTTCTGTGTTTCCAACAAAGGCGGCAACAATAAAAAAAGTTTCTTGGGGGGTTCCCTCGGTACCTATCGTTCTATAAGATGGAGGAAGACCTATAATTCCTTGAGTCCATTGTTGTAACTTACTTTTTGAATCAAATTTAAGAAGAATGTCTTGTCCAGCTTTAAGATCGTTGGCAAAAACTTTAAGTAACCACATATGTGCTTTTTCTTCGCCGGCGTCAAGAAGTAAAGCGGCGGTTACGGCCTCAAAAGCGTCAGCAAGGACGTTATCTCTTCTTTGAGGGTTTGAGTTCATTTCTGCTTTTCCAACCAGAAGACATTCTCCTATACCAAGATCTCTGCTTTTTAAAGCAAGATTTTCTGTTCCTACTATTGCTGCTCTTAAGCGAGAAAGATCGCCTTCTTGCAAAGACTTGTGGGCAATCATGGCTTCAGAAGCAATAAAAAAGCTAAGAAACGCATCGCCAAAAAACTCAAGACGTTCATTAGAAAATATGCCAGATCTATCGTGAGGCCAGTAGACGAGAGATGAACGATGAACAATAGAAATAGCGGCAATTTTTTTGTCTTTATATCTGTGATCTTGTATTTCTCCAAGTTTATCAATATTGGCTTCAATTTGAGGGAAAACTCGGCTTAACTTTACAAAATTAAGCTCACACAAGTGAGATTTAAGAAGCAAAAGACGATCGCTGAACATTATTGTATGACCTTATCAATAAAGCCACCACCTATCACTTCGTCGTTATAGTATAAAACAGCTATTTGTCCTGGTGTTACAGACTTTTGTGGCACCTTAAAATGCAAATAAGTAGAATTATCATTTTTAACTACAGTTGCTTTGCAAGGTGTTGAGCGATAGCGAATTTTTACATCATATTCGCAATCAAAGCGATGAGGTCGAATTGAATGAAAATCTTTAAATTTAAAACCTGATCGTAAAAGAAATTGTTCGTTTCCAACATAGACTGTTCCTGAAGAGGAGTCTATGCGAGTTACATATAATGGAGTAGGGTATGAGATTTTTAAGCCTTTTCTTTGCCCAACTGTGAATTGGTGTATTCCCTCATGTTCTCCTAAAAGTTGCCCATCTTCATGGCGTATTTCGCCTTTAATAATTTTATTTTCAGAAACACGTTTGGATATGAATTTAGCGTAATCATTATTGGGAATAAAACATATTTCCATGCTTTCTTTTTTATTTGCATTCACCAAACCATATTTTTCTGCAAGTGTTCTCACTTCTGTTTTGGATAAACCCCCTACAGGAAATAGAGTTTTAGAAAGTCTTTCTTGAGTAAGAGAATATAAAAAGTAGCTTTGATCTTTGTGGGGATCTAATCCTTTTACAAGTTTATATTGTCCATAAACTTCGTCATAACTTATTTGGGCATAATGTCCTGTTGCCACAAAATCACATCCAAGTCTTTGCGCTCTATCAAGTAAGTGATCAAATTTTAAAAAAGTATTGCAGGCAACGCAAGGATTAGGAGTTCGTCCTTTTAAGTATTCTTCAGTAAAATAATCAACCACATTCTCTTTAAAATCTTCTTGGTAATCAAACACATAAAAAGGAATACCGAGTTTGTGGGCAACCATTCTGGCGTCAGCAACATCGTCTAAACTGCAACATGTATCAAATTTACTATTGGGGTCGCAGCTCGTTTCGTTTTGAGAATAATCCCAAAGCTGCATTGTAACACCAATAACATCATAACCTTTTTCTACAAGCAAAGCAGCAGCAACAGAGCTATCTACACCGCCAGACATAGCAACAAGAACACGTTTTTTCATATATTAAGTCTCTGATGAAATTGGGAGAATATCATATCCTCCATAACCATGTTTTGATAAAAATTCGTTAGCATTTATTTCTAGATCAAGGTTACGAATAAAGCCTCTAATGTAAAAAGTTAACCCTTCAAATTCATGTTTGCTCCAGTCTAGTGGAACAAATACAGTACGCTCTTCTGAAAAATAATTAGTCCAATAAATGTCTAAGTAGTCTAGCATTGTTAATGCAATCGCAGAGTTTTGGTAACTTTGATTTGTTTCTTTTATAAATACACATTCTATAGGATATGATTTAGTTATATCTTTTTTTGTTAAAGATATACACAATTGAACTTGGTTTTGATCAAAACTTGATTCGATTTCAAAATGTTCATTATCTAAATAAATCATATGTTTTTTATTAATAAGTTTTGTTACTTTAAATAGCTCGTCGTCTGGCCATGTTGCGGTTAATTTGTTGTTTTTTATGTATGATAATTTTTGCATATTTTACGCCTCCATCAATAAATTATGATGAATATTATTAATAAAAACTCTGGCTGATTCAATCTCATTTAGTGTTTCAAATGGTTTGAAGTTGTTTTGAATTTTTATTGTATTTACTAATTTTTCTGCTGCAAGCAGTTCAGAAAACATAGGCACTTTACCAAACAATGATTCAAATACCAAGAAAAGTTCTTGTGATATATGAGTCTCAATATCGTCAAGCCATTTGTTGATGTCAGGATATCTTTGATTTGCAACTAATTTATTTAAAGGTATTTCTAAATTATTAGAATCACTCATTGTAATAGTTCTTAGAGACTTTAATTTGCCATTATATAAGCTAGTGTCTAAGGAAACAATTTTGTGTCCAAGATCTTTTTGCAAGCCAGTTAGTATGCTCCAACCAATTTGAAATATATACTCTGGTCCTAATAATTGCAGACAGGTGGTTCCTTGTTCGAGATCGGTTTCAGTATTATTAAAATTTAATTGAAATTCATTAGCATTTAGTAAACAGTACTCTAAACCAATATTGAGTGCACCACGAACTATAAGAAGAGATCGTGCAAGTCCTTCGTTATCGAGCGAATTCATTGCACCTGATACGAGTATATTTGATAAGTTTGCGATTCGTTTTTTTAGATAAATAGATTCTTCCAAACTTTTATTACTTAATTCAATAAAAACTTTTTCAATTAATAATTGAGGTGCGGCTAATTGCTTAATATAAACGCTTTCGGAGCGAAACAATAGCATATTACAATGAGCGATAATTTTTTCTGTACATTCTACAATAAAATCATCATCTTCATAAAAATATTCTGGTCTTGCATTATCTGAACCAATAATATTTTTTAAAGTATCCTCGCCTAAGGTGTGTTGTAAATAGCGAGTGCCTTCTTCTGGGTCAAGTTTTGATAAAAATTGGACAATTTGATCTTGTAGTTCAGAATTTAAGGACTCATCTGAGTTTAATAAATTATAATTATTTTTAGAATTTATTTTTTTTATGGTTTCTATTCTTTTGGATTCTAATTCTTTTTCTTGTTGAATTAATTTTTTAAGATAACTTAGTTCTTTAGGAATAAGAGCTTTTAAAGCATCTTCTTTTGATACAAAACCTTGATCTGCTAATCTAGAATTTTTCCAACGTAACCCAAATTCTAGAGACTCCTGTCTTACAAGCATTGTTGAATGAGCTAAAATTGAAGCTGCTATACGTGCGTTTAAAATATATAAAGAATCTATAAAAGGTTTTAATATTTCAAAATATTCTGGGTCTTCATGACAAATTTTTAAGTAAAATTTATTGTCAGCAGTTTTCCACCAGTTTTCTTTAATATCTTCGTTAATATGGTAAAGACCTTCTGGAATAATTTCAAAAATTTTTGAAAAAATTAAGACAATGGTTTCTTCTTCGAGTTCGATAATTCTTTGGGCAGCAAATTCTGGAGATATTTCCATCCATAAGCGAATCCATGACATAATTTTACAAGTGGATATATCCCATGTTTCAAATTCCTGTGATTTTTCCCAAATATCAAAATCAAGTATTTTTTGAAGTTGTTCTCCTCTAACCCATTCTACCACCTCTAAGGAATCTTCAAAGCCATGCGCCATAATACTGCGGTATAAGGTGTGTGCGGGGGCAATATGGGCAAGAAAAGGCAAGCTTGGTTGACTAATAAGCCAATCAATATCTAGTAGAGCTGGAGCAAAAAGGTTTTCTGAAGCGGGTTTCCATGGAACTCCGCTTCTTGCCATAACCATCTTTTTGTTAATGTTTGGACTCATTTCTTCTGATTCTATAGATAAATTTTTTGGCATATGAAGTTTAAACATTATGATTCACTCCTTGACCTAATTACCTGAAAACAGGCAGTCTTATACTTAGAGAATTTCAATAATAAGTAGATTTTGCACCTGTTTATTGAAGGACGGAAATTTAGGTACCAACTTCAAACAGTCTGCCGTAGCATGTTATACTGAATTGCGGAAGGAGAATTTGTGCCCCTCTCCACACATATGCCTAAAAACGAAAAAAAAACAACAATTTCAGGTACTAAATCCTTAATACAGAGTGAACAGTTCATCACTTTTTGGGGGACAAGAGGAACAATTCCAACTCCAAATGAAGATATGCTTAAATATGGAGGAAATACGTCTTGTGTTGAAGTCTTCTCAATATCAAAAACTAAAAGAACTTCAATAATTTTAGATGCTGGTACGGGAATAATAAAATGCTGTGAAAACGCGCTGTTAAGAGGAGATCGTTCTTTTCATCTTTTACTAACACATATGCACTATGATCATATCATAGGTTTAACAAAATTCATCCCTTTTTTTAGAAAAGACTGTAAAATTCATATTTATGGTCAAGCAAAACTCGGCTCTACATTAAAAGAAATAATCCAAAAATTCTTTAGTAGTCCTTTTTTTCCAATTGAATTTCATCA
The DNA here is from genome assembly GCA_003339605.1 of Spirobacillus cienkowskii. Taxonomy (GTDB): domain Bacteria; phylum Bdellovibrionota_B; class Oligoflexia; order Silvanigrellales; family Silvanigrellaceae; genus Silvanigrella; species Silvanigrella cienkowskii. Next base: position 40,908 of record QOVW01000002.1, read on the forward strand.
GTTACCTGCAGTTGAGAATATCATTTTTCATGATTTGAAAGGCAAAAATGATTTTTTAATTGAAGACGTGCTAGTTGAGTTTTTGCCTCTCAATCATCCTCAAGAGGCTGTTGCCTATAAAATTTGGAGTGAAGATAAGCAAAATAGTGTCGTTTATGCTACAGATCATGAGCATGGTACGGAGAAGGACAATGATTTAGAAAAATTTATTAAAAACAGTGACTTATTTATTTACGACTCTACTTTTTCTGATAGCAATTATAAGAACTTTATAGGATGGGGGCATTCTACGGCAAAACAGGGAGCAATATTTGCTCAAAAAACAGGCGTAAAATTTTATGCAATTTTTCACCATGACCCTTCAAGTACAGACAATTTTTTAGAGTCAAAAATTTTAAATGAAGCACGAAGTTTCTTTAAAAATAGTTTTCTAGCAGCAGAGCACCAAACCTTAAACATCTCTGAGCTAAAAGTGTTATTGACGGAGTAGTTATATTATGGGAGAGAGTTAGTTTTGGGTTAAGTACTGCTAAAAATAGCAAAATCCAATTTAATAATTCTCTGGAATGATGACAATGGCATTTCAAAATAAAAAACAAAGAACTTCTTTTAAAGCAATACATAAAAATTTTCGTAAAGAAGCTATTCTGCCGACAGAAATGATGTCCAACCCAAATCGTCCTCAGTGGCTAAATCTTCTGCCTTCACAAGTTAACATTGTATTTTTTGACTTAGAAACGACCGGAGGAAATCCTCATAATAGTTCAATCATCGAAATTGCGGCTATTAAATATTCGAAGGGTAAGGAAGTTGCTAGGTTTGAAACTCTTGTCAATCCTAAACGACATATTCCAGGTATAGTTCAGAAAATTACTAAAATTACAAACGAAATGGTGGTTAATGCACCTGCTTTTAAAGAAATTTTTGATGATTTTATAAACTTTGTTGGTGATTCTGTCCTGGTAGCTCATGGTGCACAGTGCGATATTTCTTTTATTTCTCATGCAATGAGAGAGTTTAGAAACGAAGAGTTTAAAAATTTCTATTTTTGTACACATCTTATTGTGTCAAATATTTTAAACGAAGCTCCTTCTAAAACACTTTCTGGAGTTGCGAGTTATTTTGAATTGCCTGTGTTAGAAGCGCATAATGCATTAGCTGACGCAGAAATGACAGCAAATATTTTTTGGAGGTTGCTCGAAATAACAGAAAAAATTGGTTTTAGAACATGCGATGATTTATTAAAGTTACAATCAGATGCAGAAACTATTAGAAAGTTGGGCCCAGGAATTAATCCTTCAATTGTTGATAATATACCATCTACTCCAGGAATATTATATGTTTTAAATTCTCATCATGAAATTTCATTTTTAACTGCTTCGTCGAGTATAAAAAAATCTCTGCAACATCTTACTGAAATTGGTTCAGATAAAGAAATGAACAAGATTATTGTTGACGCATCAGGATTTAAATTTGAGCGTTGCAATAATTTACTTGAGGCTTTAATTCAAGAAAAACGAGCTTTAAAAAGAATTTCTCTTACTATAGATCCGAGAAAAGCACAAAATAGAAGTGAAAATTTTTTACAAATATTTATTCCTGATGACATGCTAGATTTTGCTCGAGCTTATCCAGAAAAAGTTCCATTTTTAATTCCGCAGTACGCTGAGTTACATTCTGAAGAAAGCATTGAAAACGAAACACATATTGAGGAAAGTAAGCAAAATACTAATTTGTATGTTACTTTTGGAGAGCAAGATGATTCAGTAATACCTATAACAAGAACTAGAAAAATTAATGATATTTTAAAGTCAGATAAATTTAAAATTTTAAGACATCGAAGTCATGCAAAGGATACATGTATTCGTATTGGTCATCTCAAAGAGGGTATAGGTTATTGTTTTGGTCCATTTTCTCAAGCTAAAGCAGCTTTAGCAGAAGTTTTGGAGATAGCAGAACATTTTCCTTTTGAACACAATTCTTTTACAATGCGAGAAAGATTTGCGCATTTACGGGTTATAATTTCATTACTGAATGGCAATATTGAAAAAGAAATTCATCACTTAGAAAGTGCAAATAAAAAAATAAAAGCAGTCAAAAATTTTTCTAGATGGTTAAGAAATTTAAATTTATTACGCGAAGTAAAAAATGTTACGAGTAACGTAAACTCTTTTATTGTAAAGCAAACTCTTCCCTCTGGATTAAGTGTAATATCAAATAATGATTTTAAAGAGTTTGATATTGCTGTTATTGTAAGAGGTCGAGTTGTTAAAAAAACTAGACTTCCTTTTGAACAAGGAGAACGATTAAAAAGTTCTCGTTATTTTACAAGACTATTTCATGATTATCTTAAAGAAATAAAATCGCCGTTAATGCCTATAGTTTTTACCGATGATGTTTGCTCTGATATGGAATTGTTTAGTTACTGGTTACAAAACAAAAAAGGCGAAGGTGAGTGGGTCAGTTTTTATGAACTTGAAGGCTTATTTAATATTTCATTACTTTAAACTCTATTTTTAGTTTTTGTTTCCTGTTTTTCTAATTCGTTTTTATATAAAAGATCTTTTTGGTTTCTTAATTCGTCTTCTATTTTTAATTCTAGCAAATATTTATCAAACAAGATTTTTCTTAATACCAATACATTATTAGTGTGATTTTTTATTTTTTTACCTATTAAAAATAAATTTTCTAAATAAGATCTTTCGTAGTCAATTCGGTTTAATTCTTTTTTTAGTGTTTCTTTTAATAATTCGTTATGAGAGATATCTTTTAATATTTCTTTATTTAACAATTTACTTTTTATAATTTGCTTGTTTACTATATTTTCGTTAATACGTTCGTGATTTCTTGCTTCTTCAAGTTTATCAAAATGTCTGAGTTCGAGCCTTTTTCTAGCCATAGCGTATTGATGTTGCAATTCTGCAAATCGTTCCCATGTATAAGAATCTGGTGAAAATACATTAACTCTCATAGTTTTATCCATCCAATATGACTTATTTTACTTATCGGAATTTTTAAATTATAAATAAAATAGTTATTGTAAATTATTGATATTTATGATTTAATTATTTTTGTTACGTAACCATTTAATATTGTTTATCAATGTTATGTTTTTGCATTTTTTATTGAATTGGTTTAGGTAAAATAAGGGGTTAAAGTTTTTTTAAAATGAAAGACTCTATCGGAGATTTTGATGTATCTTTTTAAAATAATAAATTTATTGGTATTTTCCTTGGTATTTTATTCGTGTTCCACGACATTTGACAATGCACAAAATAAAAAATCCAATCAAATCATAACAACTCTTGCTCCCACAACACCTTTTGAGTCCAATACAATAGACGGGGTTTTAGCAACAGTCACAGATCAAGTTATACTTCTGAGTGATTTACAACATGCAGTTTTGGTAGCAAGTCAGGGGCAAACTAGACTTTTGGCAAGTGGTCAGTTGGTTGGAGGCTCGTTAACGCAAAATCATGCACAACAAATTTTAGACACATTAATTAATCAAAAAGTATTGCAAATTAAATCACAGGAACTTGGTTTTGATATTTCAGATGAAGAATTAACTGCAAGAATTCAAGACTTTTTGAGTCAAAGAGGTTTTTCTGAAACTGAGCTAGAAGAGCAACTTACAAAAAGTAATAAAAGTTTAGAAGAATATCGTAGTGAATTTAAAAACGAACTACTTAAGCAACAGCTTATAGGCAGAGTTATTAGTCCTATGGTTAATGTTAGCGATGATGAAGTTAAATCTTTTTATCTACAACAAACTGGCGGCGTAAAACAAGTTAGTGCAGTTAGGTTGAGAAGCTTATTAATTAAACTATCAGAAAATCAAACCGCTCAAGCAACAGAACTACCTATTGTTAAAATGCTAAATCAAAAAATAGCTGAGGGTGAAAATTTTGCTGAACTTGTAAAAAAATACTCTATGGAAGCAGATGCAAACGTAACCGAAGGGTTACTGCCTCCTAAACCAGTCTCTAATCTTCCTTCCGAAGTAAGAGAGCGTTTAGTTAACTTAAAGCCAGGACAAATTATTGGACCTATTGTATTGGGTAGGTCATTATTTTTCTTTGAATATATAGGAGCAAATTTTTCGACTGAAAGTGATTTGGAGAAAAACTTTGCATCATGGAAAAATAAATTACAAGAAATAAAATTTTCTGAGAGAATGGTTGAGTATTTAAAAGCAGAAAGATCTAAGCTTAAGGCGAATATTCGTCCTTTTGAGTTTATAAGATAATATTAACTTAAAAGATTTAATATCTTAATTAAATTTTGTTTGCTTTCAAAGAATATTCTTATTTCTCCCGCGCCTGTTTTTTCAAACGAAACCCTACAATGCGTATTAAATTTATTTTTTATTTTTTGTTCTGCAGATAAAGCTTCTTCCAAATAATATACTGGATTTGTTATTACATCTTTTTGAATAATTTTCTTTTTAGAAATTTTATTGGTTCTTTTTAAAACAGGTTTAGCGTTTGAACCTGATTTTATTAAATTATCAACTTCTTTCTTTAGTAGTTTAAATTCTTCTTTTTCGCATTGTTTTCTTTTTGCTGCAAAAATATCTAATAGTATTTGGCGCGTAAAGACTTCTGGATACAGTTTAATTTGATTCTTAACTTCTTCTGGAATGCGAGCAAGCCAAATTGCTCTTCTAATTGTTTGAGGATGTTGTGATTCTTGATGTGAAATTTCAGTAATGCTTTTTCCTGCTACCCATTCATTACGCCAAATTTCACCTAATTCTAAAAATCTAATTCCTGGTTTTCTAGATCCCGCCATTGATTGTCCTTACTCTTAAAAATTTTTTAACTAAATGTCATATTTGTTATAAAATTATTGTGTTATTATTCGTTTCTTTTAAAAAACTATTTTATTTCTAATTTTTAAAGTAGAAAATTTTGTTGTTTTTTCAGAAAAAATTTTTAAGTAAAAGCTTGGAAAGTTTTTATATAAAGTTACTTTATAATTTTTTATTTTTATTAGTGTAAACTTTTTTATGTAATAATGTCCTGTAAGCATAATTTCAAAATCCTTTTAAAAAGACTTGTTTACTATAGAAAAAGATTTGTTTAAAGCCAAATTAAAAAAAGAAAAATTCTATTGTATTTTTTGGATTATCATATTTTTTACTTTTAACAAATTTAGTCTGTTTTTAAATTTTTGCGAAACTTGTTTTTTTAAACTTATAAACCGCTGTGCTACTTAGCATTGAGTTTCTGTAACATCTAAAAGTAAAAAAATTAATCTTAAAGTAATCTTATATTAAATATTTTTTAATAATATTAAATACTTATTTGTTAAATTCAACTCGCAATGTGGTTTTGTGTCGGTTTTTTTATGGTGTTTTTGTAATAATTATTGATATTTGTAAATTTTGCAAATTGCTATTGAATGCTTTTATGCAAAATTATTTTGTTTATTTAGTATAATAAAAATTTTTAAAAAATGTACGATGCTGCTGTAATTAATAAGTATTAATTTTTTGACTTGGTATGTTTTTGCATTAGCTTATTATAAATTTTATTTGATTCTGATTTGTTTAGCGAGGTTTTGTTAGAAAGTATAAATATAATTATACTATTTATTGCAACCACCAAGAAAGATAACTCCATACTAATAATTCCAATTCCGCCTCCAAAAGTGCTTAGATAAGAAATGATTCCAGAAAAAACAAGGTATACAGCGAGCCAAATAAAAGACTTAAGATGCAATATTTCATTTTTATTATTTTTATTAAAAATATGTGTAAAAGAAAAGACTATCACACCTAAGAATACTGCAAATATTAATTTCCATAGTGTATTCCATCCAGTCCAAAGTAACATTAAATTACAAATATAAAATGCAAATAAAGAAATTAAATTATAAAATGGAAGTTTAAATGGTCTTTCAATTGAAGCAAAATTTTTACGAAATATTGGTAAACATAATGGGCCACAAGCAAGAGTTAACACAATTGCAGAAGATAAAAATGCAATCATTGATTGCCAGCCAGAAAAAGGTAAAAATAAAAGTAAACCAATAATATAGTTTGCAATAATTGCAAGCCATGGAATAGAAAATCGATTTACTTTTGCAAAAGCTTTTGGAGCATCATTTTGTAAACTTATTGAATATAAAATTCTTGAAGAAGCAGCAACATATCCAACAGCGGTACCTAATGGAGAAATAAAAGCATCGACATATAAAACTTTAACCATAAAACCTAAACCTAATGCTAAAAATATTCCTGCAAAAGGTCCTGAATCACCACTAAATTGAATTTTATCCCATCCAGCTGCAACTGCAGAAGGATCGATTGCTAAAATAAAACCCAACTGCAAGAGTGTATATAACAGCATGCATGCAGCAATTGATCCAAATAATGCTATAGGTATTGATTTTTGAGGATTTTTTGCTTCTCCTGCAACAAAAATAGCAGTTTGAAAACCAAAAAAAGAAAAGCTTACTCCGCCTATTGCGATGGAAGAAAGAACACCGGTAAAACCAAATGGCGCAAACTCAGAAGATGTTAAGTTTGATGGGTGAATTTGTGTTGTTAAAAGTAATATTGCAACGGATAATGGAACAATTAATTTCCATACTACCACAAGCTTTGTCGTTTCGGTCATGATTTTAACGCCAACTATATTAATAAAAGACATTATTCCTAATAATAAAGCGGCAAATAATAAGCCTTTATCAGTAAGAACTTGATTATTATTTATTTTTTCGGTTAAATTTGGAATATAGTTTGAAGCATATTGCAGTATTGCTTGAACTTCAATTGGTGCAATAACCATTGTCCAGAGCCATGTTATCCATGCAAAAATCGCACCTGTCATTTTACCATGACTGAGGGTGACAAAAGCTGTTGAGCCTCCACTTAGTGGAAGCATTGTTGAAAGTTCTGCAAATGTTAGAGCAATGATACCGACACAAAAACCACCTATAATCCATGAAAGTATTGCTGCTGGTCCAGCCGTTTGGGCAGTGTAAAACGAGCCAAATAACCAACCGGAGCCAATAATAGATCCAATTGATAAAAAAAGGAGGCTAGTTTTTGAAATATTTCTCTTTAGTTCCATATTTTGACTTGCCTTTAAAAGAGAGTAGTGGGTTCCGCTAACCATGTAGTAGGTGTAAGACGGACTGAACAGGTTTTTATGCATGAAAACATTTGGCCTGTCATCCAAAAGACAAAAATTTTTTTACTGGGTTTTAGAAGGGTTTTAAATGTTAAAATCAAAAAAGTCTTTAGTTACATTTGAGCACAACGGACAAAGGTTTGATATAGTTGCTGCAGAATTGTTTAAAGAAATGAGTCGCAAGAAAATTAAAGCAATTATAGATTCAGGTGGAGCTTATATTAATAAACGGAGAGTAATTGTTGCAAAAACAGTAGTTAAAACTGGAGATAAAATTGAAATTTTTTGGGAAGAAAATGCTCAAAGTTTATCAAATGCAAGTAAACAATCAGTTACTAGTGTAAATAAAACCTTAGGTACGTATATAAGTAAAGAAACGTGTGTTTTTGAAAACGAGGATTTTTTTATTATAAACAAACCAGCAGGGATTTCTAGCCAAGCGACTCTTACTTCTGATAAAGATTCCATAATTTTTTCATTAAATAAGTTTGACCCAAATAAGTTTAATTTAAAAAAAATGTTTTTGGTGCATAGACTAGATAAAGAAACATCTGGTTTAATGATTATCGCTAAAAACCAGAATTCTCAAAAGATTTTTGAAGATTTATTTAGAGATAAAAAAATTAATAAGACTTACGATGCAATATGTTATTTCGCTCCAAAAAATCTCGAAGGAGAAATTAATTTTCCTATTGCAAAAGATAATACAAGAAAAAATTGTTATTTTGCAGTTACTAACATAAAATCTAAAATTAAAGATCAAAAACAAGCATCAACGTATTATAAAGTAACAAAAATATTTAAAAATAATGAAGCATCATTAATGAGATGCAATCCAAAAACGGGTAGAACACATCAAATTAGAGTTCACCTTTCTGCAATTGGATGCCCATTACTTGGTGATAAAACTTATTCTCAAAATATTTATGGTCATCGGTTTTCACAACTTGCTATTCGTCATATGTTGCATGCAAGTGAGCTTGAGTTTGAAGTAAATGGAAAAATATTTCATTTTACTTCAAACTTGCCAGAAGATTTTGAACGCATAATTAAAACTCTAGAATAACTAGGATATTTTTTATTCTTTAAATTTGTTATGCTCTCTTGAAAATTGTTTCTTTGTATTTTAGAAAAGGGTAACCTTATTGCAACATCAATTTTAAAAATTGAGGAGGATTTTTTAAATGGCTTATAAACTGATTACGGTTCCAAAGAGTGGTTCGCATATTCAAGCAGATGCGAAAGGAAAATTAACTGTTCCCGATAATCCAATCATTCCTTACATTGAAGGTGATGGCACAGGGCCTGATATTTGGAAAGCATCCCAAATGGTGTTTGATGCTGCTGTGCAAAAAGCATTTGGTGGCAAAAAACAAATTCACTGGATGGAAGTTCCTGCAGGCGAAAAATCATTTAACAATCATGGAAATTGGCTTCCAGATGAAACGATTGACGCAATTAAAGAATACCGCGTTGCGATAAAAGGCCCTTTAACCACTCCTGTTGGTGGCGGTATTAGAAGTTTAAACGTTGCGCTGCGTCAAATTTTAGATTTGTACCAGTGCGTTCGTCCTGTGCGTTGGTATACCAACGTGCCATCGCCAGTGCGTGAGCCGCAAAAAGTAAATATGTGTATTTTTCGCGAAAATACAGAAGATATTTACGCTGGAATCGAATTTAAAGCTGGTACCGAAGAACAAAAAAAGCTTCGCGATTTTTTAGTTAATACGCTTGGCAAAAAAGTACGTGAAGACTCCGGCCTTGGCATAAAGCCAATCAGCGAATTTGGTTCAAAACGTTTGGTAAGAGCAGCAATCAATTATGCAATTAAAAATAAATGCAAAAGCGTTACTCTTGTGCATAAGGGTAACATTATGAAGTTTACTGAAGGCGCGTTTCGTGATTGGGGATACGAAGTTGCTAAATCTGAGTTTCGTGATCAGTGTGTCACTTGGGATGAATGCAATGGCAACGCTCCAGCAGGTAAAATTTTAGTGAAAGATGCAATTGCAGACAATATGTTTCAACAAGCGCTGTTAAGACCTGATGAGTATGAAGTATTGGCATGTACAAATTTAAACGGTGACTATCTTTCTGATGCATTGGCAGCGCAAGTTGGTGGCTTAGGCATTGCCCCTGGTGCTAATATTGGCGATGGCTATGCATTGTTTGAAGCAACCCATGGAACAGCTCCTAAATACGCTGGTCAAGATAAAGTAAATCCAGGCTCTGTAATTCTTAGCGGAAATATGATGTTTGAATATTTGGGTTGGCACGAAGTTGTTACTTTAATTGAAAAAGCATTTGAAAAAACGTTGGCACAAAAAGTTGTAACATATGACTTTGCGCGCCAGTTACCGGGTGCAAAAGAAGTGAAATGTTCTGAGTTTGCTAAAGCAATTATTGCCAATATGTAATAATAACTGTTTCTTTATTTTTATAATTAAAAAAGAGAGCGAATAATGCGCTCTCTTTTTTTTGTGAATACTATGTCTCTGTGAACAAAAATTTAATATGTAAAGAATTTTTAAGGAATTATTGTAACAGGAGTCATCTCTTTAAATGATACATAATGATCTTTTGTAAACCATCTTTTTCCAGTGGTTTTATCAAAAACAACTCTTTTTGCATCGCGTTTTTGTTGTCCTTGATATTGAATATCCATTTCATAATATTCAGGTCTATAAAATGGTTTAGATTCTTTTCCTGTTGGTAGTTTCTTTTCATTATTCCAAAATCTTTTGTATTTATTTTGGCTAAAGTCAATTGTATCTGTTAAATATTTAGCTCTATGAGGAATCTCTGGTTTTTTTCTCTGAACGACTTCAAACGGGGTATCATCTTCGTCAGAAGGATGAATTTCACTATTAGATTTCGTTTTTTCTAATGAAGGAAAGCCTGGTACATTATTGTTTTCTTCAACTGGTTTGGGCTTTGCTACAACATTTCCACTAACATTAGCGCGCCCTTTTTCTCGTATTGTGGGATGCTCAACAACACCCCTCGCTGGAGGAATACCTCCTTTTGGTCTTATATTTCCAGGAACTAAAACTTCGAGAGAAGGTTCTTTCGTAGGGCCTCCCGTAACGAGATCGAGAGCCGCACCTGTAAGAATTTCATCTAAATGTATTCCCCAACCACTACCAAGAGCTAAGCCGTGCTTATATTCCCAATTGCTACAAATTTGGTCGCCAGCTTTAATAAAGCCCCAATCAGTCGCTGCAATACTCCAGGAAGCAACTCCAACTTGATCATAGTCGGGGCCAAATGAATTTGTACAAGTGTTAATTAATTCTCGACAAACGTAATTCCATCTTACGTATTCCTTTAATTTTGACTTATTAAATTGTTCTATTTGATGAATTGACTCTCGAGATTGTCTTGATAAGTGATAATTATGGTGGAGTTTTTTTTCTTCAATAACAAAATTTTTAAAAACTTTTTGAAAATCTACTTCTGAAATTGTTTCAAACCATTTTAGCTCTTTTGATTCTAGCTTTTTTAAATAATCTGGTGATTCGCTTGCATAAACTTCATCATTTAATTCTTTCTGAGAGTCTTCAATGACGCCATGCCGCTTTTTGACAAGATGATGTGGTTCAGGAAATTCATCATTTACTTTATTTCGGAAATGAAAAACATCTCGAGTATTTCGTGGTTTTGGTTTTTCTCCTTCGTCAAAATGAATCTTAAAACCAGTGTGCAAGGAGTGATCTAAAACCTGAGCTATCCACAATGATCCCTTAATCCAGTAACCCCGTTCATCATAGTGGGCCCAAGAATATTTTGGATTTAGATTTGGTTTAGCCCACTGCCATTGTGTGGAATCATTTTTATTCACACAAAATAAATATGAACCCATCCCTTCACTATATAATCGTTCTGCATTCACTTTTTGTTGTGAAAATGCAGTAAAAACTCCTGCCATCGCAATTGCAATATTTTTGCATTTTTTTTTAAAAAACAAAAAACACCTCCTTTAGTTATAAAGTTTTAGATAAAAAATTATTGTTATTTTTTATTTTAATAATATGATTATATTTGATTTATTTTTTTGATATTCTTAATAAATAAAGACTACCAATTTGTTTTTTGGTTATCATTAAAATTTTTTAAAATGAAGAGATTGGAAAAAAAAATTAAAATATTTTAAAATTTTTTACAAAATGATTAAAAATTGCATTAAATTAAAGCGTTTTTGTTAAAATTCGCATTAAAAAGTGTCTTTTGTAGATTTATTTATATGTTTTTTTACATATATTGTCTTTTTTTTAGGTAGATTTTTTAAAAAATAGCTTACCAATAAAATTTTTAAATAAAATTATTGCGTTTTATTTTTTTAAGAAAAAAAAGCTGCGTTTCCTCCTTTTACAATAGAAAACGCAGCATGAAGCTCAAACTACAACATAATATTGAGAATTAATGAGATTGGGGGAGTGTACTCAAAACTTTGAGAACAGTTGATTTTTGGTATGTTTGCAGAAAAGGTTGGATTACCAAGCCTAAAAAAAGAGGGAAACATGTTGCGGTTGATGACAACAGATCCCATATGGTCGAGGCTAGCGCCATTGCTTAAAGCTTGGTGTTTGACAAAAATTATTTTTAAGAATTCGCGGTAATTTCATAATGAATTGAATTTTTTGATTCAATAATCGTTAAGGCACATCAAGATTTAGTGAATTGAAAGTGTAAGAAAAGAGAATATTTTATAATTACTGACGAGCTATGTCAGTAGATTAAAGTTTTTCAACTTCCTTTTGCGCTTGGCTGAGGGCAAGAATATCTCTTTCGCTAAGAGTATAACCAATAGCGCCTAAGAGTTCGGCATAAAAAGTAAAATCGTGCAGTTCTTGAGCGTACTCTTGGTGCATAAATGCTTCGATCGTGCGATGTCCGATTGTATTAAAATGCGCCAGTTAGATTGCAATGAAGGGAGTCAATAGCAATTGCATGTAAATGGCTCATTCAATAATGGCAAAGGTGCTTATAGAACCACATTTTTATATTTGCACAAAATCACTATAGCCAGTTAAAAGCCATGTTCTTCCTGATTTTTCTAGAGTTCCGTTAATTTTGACTTGCTTTTTATCACGATGCCAATTGCACGCTTTGATATAATCAGCTTTGTTTAAAGCAACAGTGATTTTTTTGGGCAAGTCGTCTTCGTTTGTTTTAATAATAACTGTGTTTTCGATTTCTTCGTCGGTTTCATCTGCAATATTGTCCCGCGATAAACAACATATATTTCCTATAATAAATACTTTTCTTGAAGAAATTGATCCACGAAGAACGTTTCCAATTGATCTTAAAGTATCAAATGTTCTTTCTTCAATTATGACAGAAGTATTAGGTAAGTTTTTTGAAGGTAAAGATTGATCCCAAATTGCGCTAATTTCGACGCTCAAATTAATTCCGTCTTTTTTAAAGTTTGCTAAAGCATCTGCTAGATTTGCATTTAAACTTGTTTTAAATTCATTGTCTAGATCAATTGAATCTCCATTAATTGCAATTGATCTTGCTTTTTGGGCGCTTTTAATGATTCTTGTAATAACTCTTCTTTGTATAGGATCTACATTCTCTGTCTCTTGCTTGATGGACAATTGGTGATGAAATATATGAATTGGTTGCAAATCAAGAGGCATATCCACTGAGATGACAAAACTACCTATTTCGGTTTGTCCAAAACGAGATTTTTCTATGATTCTTTTAGCATCTTTTAATGCTCTATTAAACATAGGCTTAGCAGATATTTCTGCGCATGCAGAATAAACAAGTATATCCCTAATATTTTCAATTGCAATTAATGTGTATTCAAGAGGCAGACTTCCTGCAGCGGTTCCAGCACCAATAAATCTAAACTTTAAAGTATCAACAGATGGGGATGTAATATTTTTTATAATAGAATTCATATCCCTTTCTTCTAATTGAGATAAAGTGTTAATTACATTAAAAAGGGATTGTTGATAATCTTTAGAATAAGTGTTTTTAGGAACAAAAACAATTAAGTCTGTATTTTGAAATTTATATTTGAAATTTTCATTTAAGTTATATTTTTCTTCAATCCAACCAGATCTTGATAGGTACGATTGAACAAATTCTGGTGTGATAGATGATAAATTTTGAATTAAATTCATATTTTAACCCCTTCTTTGATATTTTTAAAAAAATTTTTCAGGGCTTCTGGAGTAAATTTTTGTGTTACAGGAATTTCAATTCTCTTTGAAGAATTATTTTTTATTTCTTCTTTTCCATGCAAAGAAATCCAATAAGCACAATGTCGAATTTCTAGCCGTTTTTCATCTTGTAAAATCCATTCCGCTTCATTTGTGGGTATTTTAAGTACAATCAGTATTCTTTGAGTATTTACTTCTTTAATAATAAGATCATTATATGTTTTTGCCTCTAGATCGTAAATAATAAAATCCTTTTTAACTTCTATATTGTGTGAGCATTTTAATTGAACATCAATAGCCACCCCTGATTCGATAAATCTTTTTGTGCCATCTGGTCTTTGTATAGAAGTGACTTCTTTTAAAGTTAAGTCAATTCCATAATCATTTTCGGGCTTTGATATATTTACCCCCGCCTTAGCAGCAATCGCTCTTACGTATGCGATGCTTAAATTTTCTTTAATATTTTGAATTGTTGTCATGGGAATCTTTCAAATATAAATAGTAAATAGTTTACTACGTATCTTATATATAATATTTTTTTAAACAAAAAAAATGCGGCAATTACAACTTCTCTATTTCCTTTTGCGCTTGGCTTAAGGCAAGAATATCTCTTTCGCTAAGGGTATAACCAATAGCGCCTAAGAGTTCGGCGTAAAAAGTAAAATCGTGTAGTTCTTGAGCGTACTCTTGTTTTAGCTCTGCTGCTGAAAGTGGTTTTTCTTGTAAAAAAATATTTAAGCCTTCTGTTGTGCACAAAGCCGCCAGTAATAAGGGCATGTGTCCAATGGCACTTCTGCCCAGCTCCTTACGCTCAAAAATTTGCAGTTCATTTTGCATGCTAAATCCTTTCTGCATAACCGTATCGATTGTTCGATGCGGTTTTTTTTGTGCGCACAGCTCTGGAGAATCAATACTGTGGTAAAAAATACATATAGAGGGTTGGATTTCAAATATCCCGCAATGCCCTACCATTGGCTGATTAGGGGTATCTTGCCGAAAAAAAGGGCACGGTAGTGCTTCTAACAAAAAATTTTTTTGATCTTTTTCGGTTAGGGGTAGATTACCAATTTTGTTTGCTATTTTAAAATACTTATCTACATAAGAAAATAAACATTCTGAGAGTTCTTTTAAATTATGACCATCAACAATTAATTGGTTTAACAACACAAATGCTTCACCAATAGTGACAGGTATCATTGCAAAATGGCAGCATGCCCCACACCCTTTTTGGCAGCTTTTTGCCTCATTGGGATATTTTTGTATAAACTGTGTCGTATTTTGTTCAATTTGTTTTTTTTGTTCTTGGTATAAGTTTAAAATAAATGGGATAAATTTTTGAACTGCAAGGGAGTATTCCATAAAAAACCTTTCTTCTAATGGGTTCTGATAATTTCTAATACATTGATTTTTAATTTATGTTAAATAATTTTTTAAAAAAAATGAATTATTTAAAATTTTAATTTGCTCCACCAGATAGATTACCAATAATAAAATATTTTTTAGATAATATGCATTGACTTGCTAAAAAATTAAAAATAACTCAATAATTGAAATTGGGTTTATGTAATTTTTTTAACAATAAAAATATTGGTTGTAAAAATTTAAAAAATGAAAAATTTTATATTAAATATCTTTAAAATATTAGCTTGTTTTTGTTATACACAAGTATCTTTTGCAAATGTCAATGTTATTTCTTGGTGGGGATATTTTTCTCACGATGTTATTAAAGCTTTAGAGAATAAATGCAACACAAAAATTTCTATAGATGAATACTATTCAAGCGCAGAATTTTTACGAAAAATGGATAAATACAAATATTCCGTTGCGGTATTTGGCAATGGTTCGTATGATATGATTGAAAAAAAAATCGATTCCTCAAGCAAGCATTTTAATAATGTAACAAATTTATACCATAAAGACGTATTAAAAAAATTTAAAAAACAAAAATATTATAAAAATACTGCGATATTTAATGTAGAAACTGCAGGATTTTTATATAATGCAGATTTAATGGAAATTAATGCAAATTTAAGCATTAAAACAATTTTTGATAATGCCAAGAACACTAAAATTACACTGATTGATGATCCGTTTGAAACACTAAAACTAATATCAAACGGAAAAAATGTTTCGGATTTAGAACTCAATGAATCTCACTTTGAGCAATTTTTAGATCTCATTAAAAATAAAAATGTAATTATTACCAATGACAATATACAGCATGTAAAAAATAAAGATTTTTCTTTTTCTTTAACCTGGAATGGCATTGCAATGAAGCGAATTTTAGAAAACCCCACTTTAAATTTAAAATTTGCGTTACATCCAGAAGTTTCTTACATTGCATACGAATTGGTAGCACCTTTGAGCAATGATCAAAATGCAATTTGTGTAGCACAAGCTATTGCCAGTCCAAGCATTATAGAAATAGTTATAAATAAAACCTTTTATTATTCTCCCTTTGGAATTTCAAATGACATTAAAAACAAAGCGATAGTAGATGCCAATGCAGAATTTTTTAATAACGATAAAGATCTAAATGTTATTAATATAGAAAAAAATAAAAAATATATTAATATTATTAATATTTGGGATAAAATAAAGTTTTTTAACAATAAAAAAAAGGAGATAAATTAACTTGTATAAAAAAATACTAAGCTGTTTGGCAGCAAGCGTGCTTTTAAGTAAAAATGCGTTTTCGGTAAATGTTGTGGCATGGATTAATTTTATTAAGCCAGAGGTAATACTAGAGCTAGAAAATGAATGCAATACTAAAGTTTCTGTAGATGGATACTATGCTACGGATGAATTTTTAAAAAAAATGAAACAATTTAAATATGATGTAGGTATTTTTAGTAGCGAAATTTATGATGTTATAGAAAATAAAATTGATGCTTCTAGCGATCATTTTAAAATTTTAAAACAAAATTATCACCCAAATATTAATACATTATTTAAAAAACAAATATTTTTTAATAAAACAGGGTTATTTTCACTTACCACCACAGGTTTTTTATATAACCCTAATGTTATACAAATTAGCGAAAACAATTCTATTTCCGAAATATTTGCCAAAGCGCACGGCAAAGAAGTGAGTATTATTGATGAACCCATTGAGTCTTTTAAATTGATATCCAAAGGAAAACGGGCAACTGAGGCAAATATTACAAGCGAAAGTGTATTACAATTACAGCAATTGGTTGCAGGGACTAGGCCTCTTATTACAAATGATACAAAAGCAATTGTAAAAAAAGAAAATTTTGCATTTTCTTACACCTGGAGTGGTGTGGCATTTATGCGTATTCGAGAAAATCCGCATTTAAAATTTATTCACCATCCCGATCTCACCTATGCCTCAGCAGATTTGATAGCGCCATTTAGTGCAGATGCAAAGGTATTGTGTGTTGCCAAAAAATTAGCAAGCAAACGCTATATTGATAAAAGTATGGCGTATGTGCACTTTTTTTCGCCATATGAGGTGCCAACAAATTTTGTGCATAGAGAGTATCAAACAGTACATAGAACATTTTTAGATGATTACAATTCGTTAAAATGGCTTGAAGATCTTAATAACAATGAATACGCTCGATTAAATAAAGTTTGGAGTCAGTTTAAAGTTGCTATTCGATAATTTAAAAAAGTAAAATAGAAAAAATATATGAACCATTTTTATTTATTAATCACTCTTGGTTTGTTAATTATTCAAAATAATACATTTGCGGTTAGTATAATATCTTGGTGGAATTATTTAAAAGAAAATGAAATAGCAATATTAGAACGCGAATGTAGTGTTAAAATATCGTTAGATGAATATTATTCTAGCAAAGAGTTTTTAAGAAAAGTTAAAAAATTTGATTATTCTGTGGCGATATTTGGCAATGCATTGTACGATTTGGTAGAATCAAAAATTGAAAATACCGCCAATATTTTTCGCTCGAGCATTAACCAATATCACCCAAACGTTGCCAAAGCGTTTAAAAAACAAAAATACTCTAAAAAAACTGCAATAGGTAATATTACAACTTCTGGATTTTTATTTAATGCCAATACTGTGTATTTAAATGAAACAGATTCAATTAATAAAATTTTTGCCAAGGCTAAGGGCAAAAATGTTGCAATTATGGATGAGCCTTTAGAAGCTTTAAAACTTGTATCGCAGTATAATAATAATGGAGAAATAGATGTTTCAGAAGCGAGCATTATAGCTTTTCAAAATCTTGTAAGCGAGACTCAAACTATAATAGCAGATGACATTTTACATGTGGTAAAAGATAAAAAATTTGCCTTTGCTTACAGTTGGAGCGGAATAGCCTTTAAAAGATTTTTTGATTATCCAGATCTCAATTTAAAATTTATTTTGCATCCACAAGTATCTTATTATACATATGATTTAATAGCACCTTTAAATAATAATAAAGACACTTTTTGTGTGGCTAAAAAGCTTGCAGAAAAAAATATTATAGATATTTTTGTAAATAGACAACACTATTATTCGCCTTATGGTATGCCTACAAAAGTAAATGCCATGATGGAAGGTTATCATAATGATTTTATAGAAACTTTTCCGCAGTTTAAATTATTAGAGGTTAATAATAAAAATCAAATTAAAATAATTAATTTATGGGAAAAAATGATTTTAAGTTTGAAAATAAAATGAAATATGTAATAAATTGTAAAATTTTTAGTATACTTATTTTATTGATTTTTAATAGCAGTATTTATGCGGTTAATGTTATTGCATGGTGGGGTTATTTAGATTCAACTAGTATAAATATAGTAGAAAAAAAATGCAACACCAAAATTTCTGTAGATACATATTATTCTAGCGATGAGTTACTCCGTAGGGTTGAAAATGCAAAATATTCTTTAGCTATTTTTGGTAGCGAAGTGTATAATGCATTAAAAGATAAAATTGTCAGTGATCACAATGCGTTTACTGCAATAAAAAAACAGTATCATCCAAATGTGTTAAGATTATTATATAAGCAAAATTTTGCCAAAAATAGTGCAATTATGACGCTAAATAACACTGGAATTTTGTATAATAAAAATTTGTTAACAGTTAGTAAGGATACAAATTTAAATGATTTATTTGAAAGCGCTAAAGGAAAAAAAATAAATTTTTTAGATGAGCCACTAGAAAGCTTAAAATTTGTAACACATGGTAAAAATGTATCAGATTTTTCTGGTACGCAAACTCAAAAACACAGCGAGGAGTTTAAAAAACTCATTTCTGGAAGTTCTGTATTAATTAGCAATAGCAATAAAGAAATTATCAAATATCCTGATTTTGCCTTTTCGTACACGTGGGCATGTATTGGCTTTAAAAGGGTAAGAGACTACCCAAATTTGGCATACACTTCACACCCCACGCTTTCGTTTGTATCGGCCGATCTCATTGCGCTGTTTTCTAACGATAAAGAAACACAATGTGTGGCCGAACATTTAGCAAGCAAAAGTGCGGTGGATAAAAATGCTGTAGAGGCTTTTTATTTTTCGCCGTTTGGGTTGCCAGCGGATTTGCCAAAAAACGAATTTTGGTATGAGCATAAAAGAATTTTAGAAGATTACGATAGCTTAAAATGGCTTGAGTATCCAGAAAAAAACCAATATGTTAAAGTTTCTAATTTTTGGAATAAACTTAAATTTGGAGTGAATAAAAAATAGGTTAAAATGTGTTGTAAGTTTAGTGTATTTTTATTTTGTGTATTTCCCTCATACTCCGCTTTTGCAGTGAGCATTTTGTCGTGGTGGGGCTATGTAGATACAAACGCTCTTGCAAAAATTGCAAAGCAATGCAACACAAAAATTAATCTTGATGAATATTATAGCAATGACGAATTTTTAAGAAGAATAAATAATCATAATTACTCTGTGGCAATTTTTGCATACAATAATTATTTTGCAATAGAAAAAAAATTAAAAAACTCCAAATTTACATTTAAAAATATTATTAAAAACTATCATCCTAGCGTAATGTCTTTTTATAATAAGCAAAATTTTAAAAAAAATGTAGCATTATATAGTTTAAGTATGAACGGTTTTTTGCACGATAAAAAATATAATTTGCAGAAAAATTTAGTAAGCCATAATTTTTTAGCAGATTTTAATAATAAAACGTTAGTTTTTGCGGACGATGCTCTAGAATCTGTAAAATTTTTTACAGCGCAGTTTGATAGCAATAATGTAGAACATTTTTTTGCAACAATAAATAGTCGTTTTTCTAAAAATAAAATGATTTTTTCTAACGAATTTTCTGAAAACATTAACGATGCTAACTTTGGTTTTGCTTATTTATGGATAGGCGAAGCGTATAAGTATATTCATGAAGATTCGCGTTTTACATTTACTGTGCTTGAAAACTATTCGTTAGATTCTTTTGATTTGATTGCAGCTCTAGATAATAATCACGAAGCCAATTGTGTAGCAGAAAAGTTGGCATCTAAAGAATTTTTGCATCCAGTGGTAACAAGTGATTATTATTTTTCACCCTATGGCTATGCGGAAAAAAATGGAGACAAAAATTTTTTAGCTTATAATAAAGCTTATTTCGAAAAAATTAAAAATACTAAGTTACAGCCACGTTTAACCAAAGAGCAGTATTATGAAAAGAGCAATTTATGGCAAAGGATAAAAATAGCCTTAAAACGGTAAATTTTAATTTTGTGCAAAAAACAATCAATATTATTTATTTTGGCTCAATTGGTGTTATTTTATTGTTTTTATTATTATTATTTTTAATAACCTATTATCAACTTAAAAAAGAAAATATACATTTAATCGAAGAAAAAAAGAATCAAATTTTTAAAATTTATACCAATGATGTTTTTCAGCGGATTCAGCTATTAAGCAACTCTACCCCATTTGTTGATTATTTAAATTCGGGGCCGTTTTCAAGAAGTGAGCTTGAAAACGAGGTGCTCTCTAATTTTAGTCATTATATTAGCGAAGAAATTACCGGCTTTCAGCTGGTTGATACAACGTTTAAAAATATTTTAGAAGTGGGTAAAAAAAGTGAAGCTTATGTGTTATTAAAGCTTTGCTACATTAACGGAAAACTAGATATTAACTATGGCCGTTGCTTGGGCAATATTTATGTGTATTTTGATAAAAATTTAATGTTTGAAAAAATTAAAAAAATAGAACCCACGGTGCTTGGTTGTAAAAATTGTACTCCATATTTAATAAATAACGGAGAAGTTATACATGATTTGTATGTGATAAAAAATAACAATGTTGCTATTGCCTTTACAGTAAAGGTACAAAGTTATATAAATACATTTATTTGGGTAATAGCAGTGGTGTTTTTTATAATGCTTATTTGTTTTGTTTCTTACTATTTAAATAAGCGGTATTTAAAAAAATACATTTATGTTCCTTTAAGTAAATTATTTGATTTTGTTATTAATAATAGCAATAGGGGAGATTTTTGTTTAGAAGAGGTAGAAGGGATTGCAAATAAAATTGATGCATTAAAAGCAGAAATTATTTTAAAAGAAAAACTTAAAAAACAAAACGAACTCACTCGCCTTGCCCAGGTTGCGCACGATATCCGTTCGCCACTGATTGCGCTAAATAGTTTTTTTACAAAAAATTTAGAATTACCAGAAGATAGCAGAATTATGCTAAGAAGCGCCTTACAAAGAATGCAAGACATTGCAAATAATCTTATCTTGCAGCATCAAAATATTATCAATGAAGATGAAAATAAAAATGCCAATGTGCTTGATGAAGAGCTGTCTTCGCAACTTATTTCAAGCTTAATGGATTCGTTAATTTCTGAAAAACGTCTGCAATATCGTGATAATCTTGGTGTCGAAATTCAGGGTAGTTTTGGCGAAAATGCGTATGGCTTGTTTGCAAAAATTCAACCTAAAGAATTTAAGAGAGTGTTATCAAATCTTATTAATAATGCAGTGGAGTCGCTTCAAAGTAGAGGCAGTGTGAGTGTGGAATTGAGTTCTCACTTAGAACGTGTTTTTTTAAATATTATAGATAACGGTAAAGGAATTCCTCCAGAAATTTTACCAAAGCTTATGAATCATGGAGCAACGTTTGAAAAAAAAGGGGGAAGTGGTTTTGGTTTGTATCACGCTAAAACTACAGTAGAAAAATGGAATGGCAACCTAGATATTACCTCTGATGTTGGAATGGGTACGAAAGTGTGTTTGTCGCTACCTAGGGTGCTAGAACCATACTGGTTTGTGTCTGTGTTAGAAATAGAAAAAAATTCAACCATTGCCGTGATTGATGACGATGCTTCGATTCATAATATTTGGAATGAGCGCTTTCATAATGCATTATCAAACGAAAAATCAATTGCCATTAAAGTGATTCCTTTTAGTGGACAATATGCTATGAACTTAGGCGTTCATATAGAAGGGTTGTCCAATGGTAAAGAAGAAATCAGTTAAAAGTCAATA
>QOVW01000092.1 GCA_003339605.1 Spirobacillus cienkowskii
ACTGCAGCATATCCTGTTTTCAATATTCATCAATTTCCGTATAAATATTTATTTTTGGTTATCTATGTTGCCAACAAACTTAGTGGACGGCGTATAATATGCTAAAATTTAAGTATTTCTTAATATTTGAGAAAAAATTCTAGTATTATAATCTAATTTTAGAAATTCTATATAAAAATAACTATACAAAAAATATTTATAATTTTGTTTAGTTATTTTTTTGGGTAGGATAAAAAAACTCTAAAGGTGAAGATAATAATCTTTTTATAATTGCTTTTCTAATTATTTTTCTGCCAACGCTCTGAATTTTACGGGCTCTAATTGCCACAGACATAGCAAGCCAAAAACTGACAGATAAATTTAAAAGACCAATTGCTACAATACCAAAGCAAGCTAAAATAAAATCAGAATTGTAAAATTCGTTTAAACCTATACTCGATAGTGCAAAAGAAAATCCACCAGCGGCTAAGGTTACATGTCTAACGTCAAGAGGAATACCAAAAAACATTCCTACAGAAGGGGTCATGCCCAACATAATGCCTAATGACACATTACCGCCAAAGCCAGAAATATTATTTTTAAAAAATGCAGAGAATCGATTGGCATTGTTTTCGCCAAACACAAAAATCAGTCGTTTATTTTTTGCAATGGCTTCGGGAAGTCTACGATACACCGCCCAGTTTTCTAACCAGCCAGCAATAATGCTCGATAACCAAAGCAAGACACCTGTAAAAATCGCATAAAAAATACTTGGCCCTATAATTGAAAATGATTGAACAACTTTATGGGCGCGGTCTATATTTAAAACATGATTTCCAGTAATGAGTTTATATGAAAAATCAATTAAAAAAACTGTTGGCATCACAACAACAATATTGCCAAAAATTGCAGAAAACTGCGAACGGGTTAATTTAGTCACTTCGTCAATAAATTCATTTAGCAATTTTTCATCTTGAACATTATGCAATTTTCCTGCCATTGCTGAGGCTGTCATAGATGGTTGTTTGGTTGCAAGTGTAAAACCTAATAATTGAATAAAAACAAAACTACAGGCATAATTTATAGAAGCAAAAAATCCTTCAAAGAAAATAGCGAGTTTTGAATGTACAATAATTGTTTTAAATAATGTGGTAAAACCTGTAATCAATCCGCCTCCTGCGGCAGATTTAAACATATGAAAATATTCTTTTTTATTGCTTGTTATATAATGCTCACCTGTGTGTCCAGCGCGTTCTACAATTTTTCTGGAAAGCTGATTGAGATTTGTTTGTACTAAAGCTCTAATGCTCTTTTTTTCAATACTTTCTCTAATAAGTTTTGCAATAAAAGCAGGAATGATGCTGTATTTATTTGCATTTTCAATTTTATATAAAAATAACAACAAAATTTCTAAACGTGCTAAATGAAAAGAGACTTTTTCTAATTGATAAACTAATGTTACGCTTATTCCATATTCATCTAAATGATGAAAAACTTCTTGAATAGATTTTTTGCATTCTAAAATGTATTTATCGCAATTATAAACATATTTGGTAAGATTATCGTGTGATACATTATTATAAGAATTTAAAAATGCATCAACATAATCGCTTAATGCAATAAATGGAGAGTCTTTTATGTTTTTTAAGTTTGTGCGATTTCTAAATATATCTGATAATCCAATTGCATGAATTTGACTTGTTAAAATATAAATTGCATCTTCTATATCATTTTTTATTTTTGCCCATACATTGTATTCATCAGATTCAAATAAAATCAGTTCATGAATTTTGATTATTGTTTCGGTCGATAAATTTTCAACCCATATAGCATCTTCTTCTCTAGGAAAGATTTTTAAAAAAAGTTCTGAAAGTTCTTTTTCCTCTGGTGGTGTTGGGATTATTTTGTTTAAAACTCTATCTGTGGCTTCTTGTAAAAATCCTGCTTCATTGGGGAGACCCGTATTACAAAAGAGCTGCAATGCACTTGTTTCATGAATAACAGATCTTAATGTCTGTGACACTGTTTGCTTCCATTCTGGGTTTCGATCTAAAAGTTGAAGAATAAAGCGAACTCGTGCTGTGTGAATTTGTCCAATAGAAGTATCAAATTGTATTGGTATTTTTTCTGTAGAACGAATCCAGGTCATGAGGTCTTGAATCCATTCAACCCGTTTTTCCAGAGATAATTTAGGATTTGCACTCGATAATAGCGTATTTAAATCATATTTTATCTTTCCTGCGAGGATAAATTTTTCAACTCCTGTTAAAAATTTTTTTATAAAATTCAAAATAGAACCTCCTATCGCTTTCTATCGCACTTCTATCAAGCTATGATATACCCAATTGGGTTCTTGTAAATGAGGTATTTTTTTATGAATAAAATTATAAGTGAAGTTAAATCAATTCTGATTATTGTATCAATTATAATCTTTTTTCGGTCGTCTTTTTTAAATTGGTATGTCATTCCAACGGGTTCTTTGTTGCCAACGTTAAAAATAGGCGACCATGTCGTTGTAAATAAGTTATCCTACGGATTTATGTTACCCCTTATGGAAACTCGAATTTTTAGTTGGGATCAGCCGCAACGAGGTGATATTGTTGTTTTTGAGGGGCCTGAATCAGAAAACCAATTGACTTTAATCAAGCGGGTTGTTGGGGTGCCCGGAGATGTGGTCAAGTTTACAAATGGAATTTTAACAGTAAATGGTGCTATCGCAAAGCAAGAGTTACAGCTTGATCGATCAATTTTAGAAAATATGGGTGGCAACGATAACTCCGATAGTTATAATTTATTTTTAGAATCTGGTTTTAGTCAATATCCTCACTATATTTTAAAAAGAAAATATAGAAGTCAAACCGATGAAGACACTCAAGAGTGGGTTGTACCAAAAGATAAATTACTATTAATAGGTGATAATCGAGATAACTCAGCAGATGGCCGTTCTTGGGGATTTATGGATCAAAATAGAATTTATGGCCGCGCATTTATGATTTCTTATTCTACTTATGATAAAAAAGATTCTATTTTGCCAGGTTTTAGAAATGAAAGATGGTTTAAAAAACTTGAGAATTAATGTTAGAATAATGTTTTATTTTTTTTTTGTAATTGGTTTTTTAAGCAAGTATTCCCCAATTATTTTTAAAATAATTGGGGAAATTGATAAAAACAGCATAATTATTAAAAAATTTGGTGATACTAAATCACGAGTGCTTTTTATATCAAGAATTTGAGTGCCCGCAATGCTATAAATTATAATATGGGGCAATGTGCCAATTTGTGTTACTAAATAAAATTGCCAAGTAGGAATTTTTGTTAATCCCATTGCAGTATTAATTACAATTGCAGGTATCACTCCAGAAAACCTTGTTGATAATAAATAAACCCATCCATCTTTTTCAAAGCTTTGTGTTATTATTTTTATTTTTTTATCATTGTTTTTATTTCGAATAAAATTATTTATAATAAATCTAGAAATGATAAATGAAAAAGTGTATGAAATTGTTATTATAACAGAACATAATAAAATAGTTTTTATACTCCCTATTAAAGAGCTTGTTAATAAAACAAAAAATGGACCAATAAATGGAAAATATAAAATTGTAAGTAGTAAAAATGAAATTGATATGACGCTCATCACAATGAGAGGTTTTTCTGAATAAAAAGATCTAAAAAAATCTGTGTAATTTTGAATGTTTTTAATAAGTAAGGTGTCTAATGAATTTTCTTTCGGCTCTTGAAAATATGATGCGTAACTTATTAAAAAAATGAACAATAAAATCATAATAAAAATTAAATTTTTTTTCACATAAATTCCTTTTTTGTATTCCTTGTTGCAAATACTATAAATTGTGTGTAATTCCAATAAAAGATGGATATCTATGCCATAGTTTATTTTTAATCTAAATTATAACAGGATGATTCTATGAATGCTCCTCAACAAAACGCAAATTTTGGCACTTGGCAGTCGCCAATCACTGCTGAAATGATTGCGAGTAAATCTATCTCTTTTTCAGATATTCAAATTGATAATCAAAAAATTTATTGGATTGAAAACAGACCTTATGATAATGGCGCATCTGTTATTGTCTGTTATCATCAAGACGGAGCTTTTTTAGATGTTACAACAGCACAATTTAAGGTTGCAACCTCGGTTCATGGGTATGGAGGAGGAGCCTTTTTTGTAAAAGAAAATGATCTTTATTTTTCTAATGCAAAAGACGGATTTTTATATCATAAAAATTTACAAACTTCTAAAGTTACAGCTTTAGTTGGAAATTCTAATTTTTGTTTTGCTGATTTTTCTGTAAATGAATCGAAACAATTTTTATATTGTTTGCGTAACCATGAATCTTCAAATCATCATTTTCCTGTTACCGAAATTGTAATGATTTCTTTAATTGATCAAAAAGTATTTGAGGTATGTACGGGAGCTGATTTTTATAGCTCACCAAGAGTCAGTCCTAATGGCAAACATCTTGCTTGGCTGCAATGGAATAATCCAAACATGCCTTGGGATTGTAATGAACTTTGGCTTGCTGATATTGAGTTCAATGGCACCTTAATAAATAAAAGAAAAATATCTTCTACAAATTGCGAAGCATTTTATCAACCAACGTGGAGTCATGATAACATTTTATATGTGTGTAGCGATCGTTCTGGATTTTGGAATCTATATTCTTTAAATGCCAATCATAATAAGTTAACTGCTCTATTTTTTATTGAAGCAGATGTTGGCCGTGCAATGTGGGTACTTGGCACCCGCTGTTTTGATTTTTTAACAGACAATAAAATTTTGTTTATTTATATAGAAAAAGGTGTTTGGAAAACCGGTATTTTTAATTTAGAAACGAATCAAATTGTTAATGTAGATAATAATTTAACTTGTATTAATAGCTTGGCTGCAAATAATAATTTGGTGTGTTACTTAGCAGGAAATCCAGAAACGCCGCTTTCTATTTTAGTGTCTAACAATAATCATTTGCATTTACCAAAAAACATTAGACAATCTTTAAATATTAATTTTGATAAAGCATTTATTTCTAAGCCAGAACTTATTGAGTTTACTACTCAAGATAAAAGTGTTGGTTATGCAATTTTTTATCCTCCGCAAAATCCTAATTATTTGCCGTTACTAAATAATAAAACAGCTCCGCCTTTAATTGTGAAAGTTCATGGCGGACCTACTGCTAACGCCGATGTGATGTTTAATTCAAAAGTTCAATTTTTTACAAGCCGTGGTTACGCATACGTTGAAGTCAATTATCGAGGAAGCACAGGTTACGGAAAAGATTATCGCGAAAAACTAAATGGTCAATGGGGAATAATAGATGTACAAGATTGTCTTGAAGCGGCTCTGTTTCTTTGTAAAATTGGCAAAGCAGATAAAAATAAACTCATTATTTCTGGCGGCAGTTCTGGTGGGTATACAGTTTTATCGGCCTTAGCCTCAGAACAGCAGGTGTTTAATTGTGGTTCATGTACCTTTGGAATTTCTGACTTATTAGACATGGCAAATAATACACATAAGTTTGAAGCCTATTATGATCAAAGGCTGCTAGGGGCGTCACCAACAAAAGATAAAGATGTGTATGTGCAACGTTCTCCAATTCACTCAGCACACAAAATAAAATCTCCCATCATCTTTTTTCATGGGGATCGTGACGTGGTTGTTGATATAAGCCAAACACAAAAAATAGCAGCAGCACTTAAGCAAAATAATATTTATCATGAGGTTTATATATTTGAAGATGAAGGGCACGGCTTTAAAAAATCTGAAAGTATTATGACAGCATTGATTAAAGAACTTGAGTTTTTGAATCAATGCTGCTTGTGACTTTAACCTCTGAGCTCTCCATTTAAATGATGTTGAATAGCTTCTATAATTGTTAACGAGATTTTTTGAATTTCTTTATCTGTGAATGTTTTTTCTAAAGGAACTAAAAATACTTGAAAAGCAACAGATTGTTTGTTTTCTGGTATTCCTTTGCCTTTATAAATATCAAAAATGTTAACCGATTGCAGGTGCGCAGGAATTTCTTTTTCAATTAAGCTTGATAATGAGTTAGAAACGACTGCGCTAAGATCTTGAGCTGTAACAGAGTTTTCTAAAACAAATGCAAAGTCTCTTTTAATTGTAGGAAATTTTTGAATAATTATAGAGCGCTTGGCAATATTTGTAGGTTTTTGTGCATACTGAATGAGTAATGCTGTATTCAACTCAAATGCAAGGCACACAGTTTCTATTTCATACGCACGCATTGTTTGTGGGTGCAGCTCTCCAGCCCAGCCAACAGCAATTTCTGTATTGTTTTCTGTTCTTAGGTAAAAACCAACACGCCTTCCTGGATGGAATGCATTTGCAAAAGGGTGATAACAAGCATTGTCTTCGTTTTCTGTGCTTGAAATCTTTTTTACAAATATTTCAAGATTTATGCTTTTGCAGATTTCTGTTACGTGACACATAATATCATGTAACGACCAAGGAATTTCTTGTTTGTTTTGCCATGTTTTTTCTACTTTATTGCCAAATAAAGTACCTGCAAGCCTTGGGGTTTCTACAGGACGTCCTGCTTGAGATTTTTCTTGCGTATAAGTAAACCCTTGAGAAAAATGATAGTCTTGCAGTTTGTTATATGGTTGCGCTGTTTGTGTTGCATTTAGATTATTAAACACAAGACTTCCATTAACGTCTGCATTTTGAAAAGTGCGACAAGAATGAAACAGCTGTCCGCTAAAATTACCATAAGCCAAGTTACGATTTACTTTGCGTAACAAGTCAGGAACAAGCGAAGTGTGCAACAATGGCTCATCCCCAATAATTGGATTCAGGAGAGTAATTGGAGTTCCTAATGCATCGGCAGAATGCAAGCCTAGTTTTTCAAAATCATTGGCGCGCATAAAGTGCAAACTCATAATTTCGTTGTAGCCAAGTGCTGCGGTGCGCGAACAGAGTTTTTCAATGATTTTAAAGTGACTATCATCATGGTTCACAACAGCAGGTGCAATAATTGGTGTAGAAGGAACTTTATCAATTCCTACCACACGAATAAATTCTTCTACCAAATCGGCTTCACCACACACATCCATGGAGCGCCAACTTGGAACAACAATGGTTGCAGAATTTTGAGTTGCATTTAAAATGCCAAATCCTAAAGATTTTAAAATGTGTAGTTGTTCTTTGTAGTCAATAATATGCGCACCCAAAATACGTTGTTGTGCGCTTTCTACAAAATTGATTTTGCTTTGTGGAAAATCAATTTTTACTTGCGGTTGATTGTGTTTATTTAAAGAATGCACAGAGCCGCAATATATTGGAGTTTGACTTTGAGTTTCACACAAAAGGGCATAAAATTCTGCAGCAGCATGAAACCGTGCAGCCGCATCAATGCCTTTTTCAAACATAAAGCTTGCATCTGTTTGTCTTGAGTGACGACGAGAAGAATGGCGAACAGAAACTGGATGCGGATTGGCAAATTCAACAATAATTTTTTGAGTTGAGTTTGTAACCTTTGAGTGTTCTCCTCCTAATACACCAAGCAAACCTTGAGTTCCTTTCAGATCACAAATCACCTCGTCAGTTTCGTGAAGTTCTCTGTCTTTGCCATCGAGACCCACAAATTTTTCATTGGGTTTTGCTTTTCTAAGGATCAATTTTTTATTGTTGGGGTTTTCAGAAGTTATTTTTTCGAGATCAAAAGCATGACTTGGTTGGCCGTGTGCCAGCAAAATATAATTTGAAATATCAACAATATTATTAATCGAGCTTTGTCCAAGAGCTTCAAGCAAATTTCTAAGCCAAGCTGGACTTGGAGCAACTTGAATTCCATCGAGCGCCATAAAAAAAGCTGGAGCTTCAAGGTGATTTTCTGCTGCAAATAAAATATTGCCACACTCTACAGAGTTATTGTGTGTAACATCTTGTTTAATGTGCTCTTCTGATATTTTGGTTTTATTTGTATAAATTTCTTTTTGCTCAAACGAAATGCCTTCATAAGCAAAAGCAGCCGCGAGTTCTCGCGCAACGCCAACATGGCTTAACATGTCGGGTCTGTTTGGCGTGATGCTCAATTCTAATATGACATCTGTTAAGTTCAATGCTGCAAAAACTGAATTTCCAACATTTTCTGCTAATTTTTGGATAGACACACCACCTTGGCATTCTTGATGCAACTCCCAAATTCCATCGCCATCGAGTTCTTTATTAACAGGCAAACCCAGCTCTTCACGAGCGCACAACATGCCAAAACTATCGATGTCACGAATTTTAGAAGGCTTAATTTCTAAATTATTGGGTAATTTTGTACCAAGTAATGCAACAGCGACATACAAACCAGCTCTGGCATTTTGAGCACCACACACTATTTGTTTAGGTGCAGATTCTCCTACGTTTACGTAACAAATTTGTAACTTAGAACTATTGGGATGAGGTTCTGCTTTTTCGATGTATCCAACAACAACAGACTCTAAATTTTCTCCATGAATGCGGATGCTATCCACTTCAAAGCCTTGGCGGGTTAATAGTGAGGTTATTTTTTCGAGGTTGTATGTTTCAATTTCAGTTTGTTTATTATTAAGAACAGTTTGTGTTTTTATTTTTGGTAAAGAAATATATTTTTCTACAAATTTTAAACTTGCAAGCATTTTTGTTACCTTTTGTAATTAAAAAAGTTAAGACAAAGAAAATGATTTTAAAAAGGCAACATCTCCATCTAACATTGAGCGGAGATCTGCAATGGCAAAGCGATCTTTTGCCATGCGATCCACCCCAAAACCTAACGCAAAACCACTATATACTTTTGTATCAATGCCACAGTTTTCTAGCACCTTGCGGTTTACTAAACCGCAACCGCCAATTTCTGACCAACCTGTGTGTTTGCAGCTGCGACAACCTTTACCAAAACATTGTTGGCATTCGACATCCACTTCTGCGCTGGGTTCTGTAAACGGGAAATAGCTTGAGCGAAAACGCAATTTAACGGGTCTGCCAAATGCGGCATTCAGCATTTCATTGATTGTATGACGCAAATGCCCCATATGAATGCCTTTATCAACAACAAGACATTCAATTTGACGAAATGAAGGGAGGTGAGTCATGTCGTATTCGTTACGGTACACGCAGCCAGGGCATACAATTTTAAGAGGTAATTGTCTTTCGAGCATTGCATGGCTTTGTGCGTTGCTGGTGTGAGTTCTTAGTACCCATTCGCTGGCTAAAAAAAATGTGTCTTGCATTTCGCGGGCAGGGTGATCTTTCACCACATTTAACGAGTCAAAATTATAAAAATTATTATCAATCTCTGGACCATCAATTACCGTAAAACCCATACGGTGAAAAGGCTCCATGAGATCGCGCATGAGTGTTGTAACAGGATGGCGCGAACCAATATTTTGTTTAGGTAACGGAAGGGTGATGTCAACTGTTTCGCCAGAGAGTCTTTTTGCTTCGTCTTCATGACGCCAAGTCATAAAAAAGAACTTTAAGCTTTGTTCAATTTCTTGCTTGAGTTGATTAATTAATGCTCCGGCTGGTTTGCGTTCTTCTGCGGGAATATTTTTGAGTGATTTGAGCCAATCTTGCAGCGGAGATTTTTTACCACTAAATCGAATTCTAATTTCTTCAATGAGTTCTTGAGTAAAGATATCAAGTTGTGGGATTCGTTTTCCGTGTAGTCCAATCACTTCTACAAGATTTTTTCTTTCATTTTCAATCATGGATTGCAAATCGGTAAAATTTTGATAGGTGGTTGCAGATTGGGTGTTAAGGATGTGCTTTATGGCATCAGTTCCTGGCATGTTTCTGGCTTCTCCTGGCAATGATTCAGATATTAAAGATGCTGAAAATAAAAGCAAAAAATTAAGAAGCTTTAATTTAAAGCAACTTTGAGCTTATATCTTTAACTTAAAAAATAGCAATACTTAAGAAAGCTATGAGAAATTTAGGTATATCTGCTTTTAATTGAGTTTGCAAATTAAAGTAATTATCTGAGGAAATTTAAAAAATATCAATTTAAACAATGCGTTCCTTTGTAAATTGAGAAAGAGGACGCATATGAAAAACAAGTTAATTTTTAGCATATTTGGTTTAAATTTATTTTTTGTTGGTTGTAAATCGGATCAGCTCGATCGAGACATTATTTCTCTTCAATCACACCGTAAAATAATATTTGCTTTAAAAAAAGAAGATGGAACATATCAAGTTAACAAAGGGTCTTGGGTTGTGCCGCCAAACGTAAAAAGCGTGAGAGTTATTGGCTGTTCTGGAGGCAATGGAGGAGGAGGCGGTGGAGCTGGTGGGGCTGGATCGACTTTTTTTGCAGGAAATTGGGCTGGGGCTTCGCTATCTGGTGCAGGTTCAAATGGTGGTTCTGCAAACGGAATTAAAAATTCTGGTTTCTTAGGGCAAGATCGCCAAGTTGGAACAATAGGAGGATTGCCAGCGATGAGATCAACAAGTGATTATGTTCCAGAACAAAGCGCAACGATTCCTGGGATAGAAGGGTTATTTGGAAAGCCTACGGCATTTGGTGAATTCACATTTTCTGAAGCATCAAA
Organism: Spirobacillus cienkowskii; assembly: GCA_003339605.1. Taxonomy (GTDB): domain Bacteria; phylum Bdellovibrionota_B; class Oligoflexia; order Silvanigrellales; family Silvanigrellaceae; genus Silvanigrella; species Silvanigrella cienkowskii. Next base: position 10,534 of record QOVW01000092.1, read on the forward strand.
AAATGTTTTTAATTACAATTATGTAAGCACAATAAGAACATTAATTGGTTTAGAAGAAGTGTGTCATGGCGGTGAAGGTGGCGAAGGTGGACGTGGTGGAGATGGTTGTACTTCTGGGGGACAGATTGGAGCAAATGGCGGAAACGGTGGCAAAGGTGCGTCTGGATTTCATGGAGCACTTCAAGAAGTATTTATTGATGTGCAACCAGGACAAGTTATTAACTATCAAGTAGGAATTGGCGGTGCTGGAGGAGATGGTAGCCCGCAAATTACACTTGGAAGAGGAGGAGATCGCGCTGCATGCACATCGGGCAATGGAAATACAGGAAAAAATGGTCAGCAAGGCCGGCCTGGAATAATTATAATTGAATGGAATAGTTACTAATATTATTTATTTTTTGTTTTTTATTTAATTAATTTATATTTATTTAAATAATTTTTTTAATATTGAAATTTCACAAAATATAGAATACCAAAAACAATCAAAGAAACAGTAAAAATCATTTCTAGTTTCTTTTTTTTGTTACTCTTTATTTGATTGGATTTTTGTATGAATAAATTTTTTTTAAAAAAAATATTTAAAAAAATTAGTTTTATTAGTTTTTTATTTATTGTGACTTCATTAAGCGTGAATGCTCAAGATTATCAAAAAAATGTAAGAGTAAAAAAATTTCAAAATATTGATGCTGTAACTTTAGTGGTTGCAACTGTAAATAGTAAAGATAATAACATTATTACATTGATAAATGCTAAAAATAACAAATTAAAGAATCAATCTTCTTATATTATTTTTTATAATGAAATGTTAAGAAAAAAATGGAGATTACGGTTAAATAAAAATGAAAATATTGAAATAAAAGGTCAAGATTTATTTATCGATGATCATGAAAATATTTATGTTTTAGGAGAGGTTTGGGATTCTAATATTAGAAATGAACAAAAATTTATTGCAAAATACAATTCTCAAGGGAAAAAACAGTGGGATCAAAAATTAAGCAACATAGATGATTTTATAAAATTACAAAAAATCCTTGTAAAAAATAATAATATTTATGTCTTGGGAACTAAATTTCGAGGGAAAAATAATGTTGTTTTATATAAATTTGATGATTCTGGAAATTTTATTTTTAACCAAAATTACGATGATTTAGGTTTTGGAGACAATTCGATTGATAGATCTATAATTGCTAAAATAGACGAAAACGAAAATATTTATATAGCAGGACAAACTTCTTTACGGTTAAAAAATTCTAGTTTGGTATCTCCATTTATTTTAAAATTAGATTTTAATGGAAATCTTATATTTAAAGAATTGTTTGGTGTGCCTGATTATAATTTATATGTATCTAGTTTAGATATTGATGAAGAAAAAAATATTTATCTTGTAGGTAGTCTTACTACTAGATCTGATAATTTGGTTTCTTTTTATTACAATAATGAAAATATAAAAGTAAATCAATATAGCTTATTATCTGGTATTGAAGATTGCTTTATTTTAAAATTCAGCTCTAAAGAAAATAAAAAAGAGTGGATCCGTACTTATGGAAATGTAAATCATAATACTAAAATTCATGATATAAAGGTATATGAAAATCAAATTTATGTAGTTGGTTATTCTACAGAAATTTTAGATATAAATCAACAAATGAATAAAGAATTTGAAAAACCTAATATTTTTGTTAAACAATTTGATTTTAACGGTAAGGAAAATTTGTTTTATTCTGTGCCTTATGCTGTAAATGGGGATGCCGCAATAGGATTTAATAGAATTAAATTAAACGTTAACGATAATGGTGATTTAATTATAGGAGGATCGGTAAGAGCTTCTGAAGAAATAAAATCTAATATTCATTATTACGGTGCTTTAATTAAAATTACGAATAACAAAAAAGTAGCAAATAATTTACATCCCGTCGATTAAAAATCATTTTCCATGTGGTGCCAGCATTTTACTCGGATCTACCCATCCATCAAACTGCTCCGCAGTCAAGTAACCGAGTTTAATTGCTTCTTCTTTAAGAGTAGTGCCATTTTGATGTGCAGTTTTTGCAATTTTAGCCGCTTTATCATAGCCAATATATGGATTTAAAGCTGTAACAAGCATCAGCGATTTTTGCATAAGTTCATTAATACGCTCCGTATTGGCTTTAATCCCAGCGGCGCAGTGATCATTAAATCCTACAAACGAATCAGCAAGAAGCCTAATTGAATGCAAAACATTATGAATAATAACAGGTTTAAAGACGTTTAACTCAAAATTTCCTTGGCTTGAGGCAAGGGTTACGGCAACATGATTTCCCATAACTTGGCAACATGCCATGGTTGCGGCTTCACTTTGAGTCGGATTGACTTTTCCTGGCATAATGGAGCTACCGGGTTCATTTTCTGGAATTGAAATCTCTCCAATGCCACAACGCGGACCGCTAGATAGCCATCTAATATCATTTGCAATTTTCATAAAAGCGGTGGCAGTTGTATTAAGGGCTCCAGAAAGATTAGCAAGCGCTTCTTGTCCTGCTAACGCCTGAAATTTGTTGGGCGCCGTAATAAATGGAATGCGTGTGAGCTCAGAAAGCTTTTGTGCAATGCCTTTAGCATAGTCTTTGTGTGAATTTAAGCCCGTTCCAACAGCAGTTCCTCCTGCCGCCAATTCACAAACCATTTCCATCGCATGAGACACGGCTTTTTTGCACATTTTAAGTTGCATCACCCAACCACTAACTTCATCTCCTAAAGTGAGCGGTGTGGCGTCCTGTAAATGCGTTCTCCCAATTTTAATAATCTTTTCGAACTCTTTGGATTTTTTTTCAAAGGTTGTTATCAATTTATCAATTGCTGGAAAAAAATTTTCATAAACTGCGATAGCTGCCGCAACATGCATTGCGGTTGGAAAGCTATCATTGGTACTTTGACCTCTGTTGACATCATCGTTGGGATGAATTGGCTTTTTGCTTCCAATTGTACCTCCAGCCAGTTCTATTGCGCGGTTTGAGATCACTTCGTTGAAGTTCATGTTTGTCTGAGTGCCCGACCCGGTTTGCCACACGACCAACGGAAAATGATCGTCAAATTTTCCAGCAATCACTTCATCTGCTGCTTGGCAAATAAACTTCTCTTTGTCGGCAGCAAGTTCGCCTAATTGGACGTTTACCAGTGCTGCAGCCTTTTTAACTAGTCCGTAAGCTCTTATAAATACACGAGGAAATCTTTCTCCGCTGATTTTAAAGTTTTCAAAACTACGTTGTGTCTGCGCCCCCCAATACACATTTTGAGGTACAGAAATTTCGCCCATGCTGTCTGTTTCTATTCTGGTAGACATAGTAGAATCTCCAAGTAAGATAAAAATTAATTAAGAATTCTGGCAGTGTTTTTTGTCCTTACAAACTGATTGTAAGGACTATACACAATACTTATAGTGGTGGCTTTAAAAAGCATCAAGTTTTCGGGCGTCTAAAGAGCTCAATTTTAACGCCGATATACTAATATCAGGCTATTGTCTGGATTTGAGGTGAAAGGCATGGAAGTCGTAGTCAATAATACAACGATAGAATTTTCAGGGCTATTAAACGAAGAGTCGTCGGTTGCAAACATAACAAAAGCTCTTGAACTTGCTTTTAGCAATGCAAAAGACAAAGTGGTGCGGCTTGATTTTTCTAAAGTTAAAAGGGCAAATTCTTGCGGTATATTGGCTTGGTATAAAATATTAGAAGATTTTAAAGATGGTAAATGTATTTACACAAACGTTCCTCGTTGGTTGGTAGAGCAGTTTAATATTAGTGATTTTTTAACTGACAGAACCTATGTTGAAAGTATTCAAGCAAATTTTTATTGCCCTGCAAATGACACGCATGAGACGTTACTTTTAACAATTGGCAAAGAAATTGCAATTTTAGATAATTATGATAATTTTAATTTGGTGATGAAAAGCAAAGATGGTTTTGATCTAGAAATTGATTTTGAGCCCAATGAGTATTTTTATTTTATTTCTTCGAATACCAAAAGGTTTAAGGGAGAAGCTGCGTGAAAGTTGTTTGCTTTTTACCAGATTCTATTTCTTTCCAAAATAAACTAGGAATGCTCACTCGTTCTGCTGGAGTTGATTTTCAGCCATGTAAAACAGAAGAAGAAGCAAAAATTTTTGCAGCAAAAGAAATTGAGCGCTTTTTTTTATTTGCTGATGCTAAAAAAGTCGCTTTTTTAAAAGAATTTTCTTTGGCATACCCAAGTAGTAGAATAATTGTAATTTTACAAGAATCGTTGCAAAGAGTGATTCCGCAATTGATGGATTGTCCTAATATTCAATGTTTTGTCGCAACAAATAATGGTGAATTTGATGCGAGAGAACTCATTTTATTGCTGAAAAAATTTGAATCTAAAGATTATCCAGGACTCGATAAGCATCTTGGATTTCCTGCTATATTCAATCAAAAATTTATTAAAAACCAAATTGATAAAAAAGAAGCTCTTACAAATTTAGAAGGATTTATTTTAAAGATTGGTGGTAACACAGAACGATTTCATCATTATGCGCAAAGAGTGTGTGACCTTGCAGACGAACTTTTACTCAACGCAGTATTTGATGCAAACCCAAGGTTAAAACAAAGTTCTAGAAATGAAATTTTTCAGCTTGGTGAAGAAGAGCAGGTTACAATCAAATGGGGTTTTGATGGTGAAGTGTTTGGAGTTTCTGTAGCAGATCCTTTTGGTACTTTAACCAAAAAAACGGTGATGCAATACATTGATGAAAATCAAAAAACAGAATCTATGGGTAAAAGAGCAAGTGGTGGACTTGGAATTAAATTAATTTTTGATCGTTTGCATCACTTTATTGTTAATGTAAAACCAGGAAAAATGACGGAAGTCGTGTGTTTGATGAGGTTTGAAAAGAGATTTAAAGATTTTGATAGTCGTTTACGGAGCTTTCATTTTTTTCAAGTTGAGGACAGCAATTAATTATGTCTGCCGAGTTTAGCAAGGATCTTGATAAAGCCCTTGCGGCACAAATATTAAAAAATGTTTCAACAGGAATTGCTCTGTTTAGTCCAGACGATCATTTTATGCGTTGGTGTAACGCAACTTTTAAAAAGCAAACTTGGTTTGGTGGTGCTGGAAAATCTGCCGCAAAAGTTAATATTAGTGATTTATTTGATAAAAAAGATCATAAATTAATTTATGATCTTTTTAATATCGCATTAAGTCTTGGGCAAGCTTACGATTTTCAAAGGCAAGTGAGAAGAGGGCCTGTAGGTTCTTTTCCTGCAGAAGTTAAGTTGCATAAAATAGTCATTAGCAATAATGAAAATCAAGAAGAAATTTTAATTTGTATGGAGATTGCCGATCTCAGTTTAACAAAAATGTATGATGAGCTGCAAAGTACTCATTCTCAAATGAGAGAAAAAATGGCAGATTTGATGTCTGCTCAAGCTGAACTGCATTACTCAGTTCGCATGAATACAATTTCAGAAATTGGTGCCGACATCGCCCATCAGCTTATTAATCCTATCACCATGTGTCGCGGTATTTTGCAAACTCAAATTACGCCAATTCTTACTGATTCCACTTCTCAAGATGATATGAAAAAAGCACTGCAATACATGCAAGATATTCAAGATCTTGCTGTTTGGTTTAGAAAGTTTTCAAACCCAAAACTTTCGGAAACTCAAATTACCAAAATTATGAGCATGGTTGATGACGCCTTAATGCTTAATGTGCATCGATTTACAACGCAGGGTGTAACGTATAAAATTCGTAAAGATGATAATTATGATCCTGCAGTATTAGCAAATTCGGTAAATTTTATAATGTGGTTAAACGCTGCTTTTGCAGAATTATGTAACGTTATTCCTCAGGGAAATAGTGTGATTTACATTGATATTAATGGTAATGATGAGTTTGTTACAATTTCTGCGCAGTGTGCCCGTGTCCCTGGCAGCAAACAAAAAGTCACAATCACAACTCTCGAAAAGTTTGCAAATAAAATGCCTGGAAGTGCTAAGTTTGAAGCAATTTTACAAGAGTCTCATGTGTTGTTTAGTCTTGGGTTAAATTGTTTTCAAGAAGCCGAAGAGCAAAAAGACGATGCAGAAAAAGAGGCTGCAACCGCAGATGGTGCAGCAACCTCTACTGCAAAATTATCGGCAACAGATCACCCATTAGTACTTATTGTTGATGATGAACCTGATATCCGCCGTCTTGTAAAACGAGCCATGAAACAATCTGGATGGGAGTCAATCGAAGCAGGAGATGGTTTAGAAGCTCTTGAGTATTTTCAAGATGAAGCAAAAAAACCTTTTGCAGAACGTATTGTTGCCATTGTTTGCGATGTGCGGATGCCACGGATGACAGGACCACACTTTTTGGTTGCGTTGCGTGAAGAGAAAATTTTAACACCTTTTATTTTTTTTAGCAGTAATTTAGTCAATCAAGGCGGTGAAAATGGCTTTAAATATGACAACGTTTTTTATGTCACTAAAGAAGCAGGCCTTGATGAAGTGAAAAAGTTGGTTGCTAAATATATGCCTGCGAGTGGGTCATAATTATTTTTTAATTTGTAAATGTGTTGTTTTCTACAAATTTTTTATGCCAGGCTAAAAATCCACCATCACTATGCGATAAAAATTCTACAGAATTATTTAAATCGAGTTGCTGTTTGTTATCTTGAATTCTTTTTAAGTCTGCTAAAACCATTTCTTGGCAGAGTTCTTCCACGGTGACATGAGGCTGCCATCCTAGCTCAGTTTGAGCTTTTGAGTAATCTCCAATTAAGAGATCGACTTCAGTTGGCCTAAAATAGTTGGGGTCTATTTTTACAACAGTACGTCCTGTTTTAGTGCATTTTGCAATTTCATTCGCTCCGCTACCTAAAAATTCTAGGTTAACTCCTGCATGTTTAAATGCCATTGTTAAAAACTCGCGTACAGACGTTGTTTTGTTTGTTGCAAGAACAAAATCTTCTGGTTGTGTGTGATTTAATATTCTCCACATTCCTTCAACGTAATCACGGGCATGTCCCCAGTCTCTTTGAGCATCTAAATTACCAATAAATAAGCAATCTTGAACACCTAATGCAATGCGCGCAGCTGCCATTGTGATTTTTCTTGTGACAAATGTTTCGCCTCGTAGCGGACTTTCGTGATTAAATAAAATACCGTTGCATGCAAAAATATTGTAAGCTTCTCTGTAATTCACTGTTATCCAGTACGCATAAAGTTTTGCTGCACCATATGGGCTTCTTGGGTAAAAAGGCGTTTTTTCGGATTGCGGAATTTCTTGAACTTTACCAAACAGCTCGCTTGTAGAGGCTTGGTAAAATTTTGTTTTGTGAGTAAGACCTAAAATGCGAATAGCTTCTAACAGACGCAAAGTGCCAATACCATCGGCATTTGCGGTATATTCTGGTGTTTCAAAACTAACATGAACATGGCTTTGTGCTGCCAAGTTATAAATTTCATCGGGTTGGACATCTTGTATAATGCGAATGAGGTTTGTGCTATCGGTCAGATCGCCGTAATGTAAAAAGAACTTAGCATTAGGGTTATGTCTATCAACAAAAATATGGTCGACTCTTTGAGTATTAAAATGACTTGCTCTACGCTTTATGCCATGTACTATGTAACCTTTTTTTAGTAATAGTTCTGCAAGGTAGGCACCATCTTGACCTGTGATGCCAGTTATGAGCGCAACTTTGGGATGAGTCATGATTATCTCCTAGAGAAAGCAACTATAATCTTTCTTTTAACCTTAAGTTTTAAGAAAAAGCAATTATAATTTTTAGGGTTTAATGTGATGATATAAATTAAAGTTACATAATATTTTATGTTATTTTTAATTAAAGGGAGACAAAAATTTGGCTTTAATGACAAAACAAGATAAAATCTTTATAGCAGGGCATAACGGTATGGCTGGCAGTGCTATTTTAAATTGTTTTAAGCAAAATGGTTATGAAAATATTATTACGCGTTCAAGAAACGAGCTTGATTTGATGAATGCACGTGATGTAGATAATTTTTTTGCAACTAAAAAAATAGATGTTGTTATTCTTGCCGCAGCGAAAGTCGGTGGAATATGGGCTAACAGTAATTATCCTGCTGAATTTATATATAATAATTTACAAATTCAAAATAATGTTATTTGGGCTGCTCATAAATATGATGTACACCGCTTGGTATTTTTAGGTAGTAGTTGTATTTATCCAAAAGAATGTAAACAGCCCATTAAAGAAGAGTATATATTAACTGGAGCATTAGAGTACACCAATAAGGCATATGCAATCGCCAAAATTGCTGGGATAGAGTTAATTAATAGTTTAAGAAAGCAATTTAAAAGAGATTATTTTTGTGTTATGCCAACAAATTTATTTGGTGAGAAAGATAATTATCACCCAGAAAACTCGCATGTTATTGCTTCATTAATTAAGAAATTTTGCGAAGCAAAAAGCAATAATTCTTCTGAAGTTATTGTTTGGGGAGATGGTTCTCCTCTAAGGGAGTTTATGCATTCTGAACAATTGGCGGATGCAATTTTATTTTTAACTTCTAAAATTTCTTATCATGATTTTGAAGAATCAGATTTAGGAAAAAATAATATAAGTCATATCAATGCAGGCTCTGGAATTGAAATAAGTATCAAAAAATTAGCTTACTTAATAGCAGAAATTGTTGGATTTAAAGGAAATATAATTTTTGACGTAACAAAACCTAATGGAACGCTAAGAAAAATTATGGATAATTCGGTGATTAAAAATTTTGGTTGGAATAATTCTAATAATTTTAAAGAATTGTTAACTAAAACTATTTGTAGTTTTAGAGAAAGTGTGAACTAGTTGGAGTTTGGAAAATACTTAAATTTTTGAATAACTTCTATTCTGAGTATTAACGTTAATTAATTAAGATTTTCATTTGTACTTAAATCTGCTCTTGAGCTTGTTTAGATTTCTCTACTTGGAGTAGATGGTCTTTACAAACTCCAGGAGTTGGTAGTAAAACAATAAGAGCTTTTAATAAGCGCACAACTCGTCCTTTTAATAAGAATTTTGCAGCTAATTTTTTTAGTTTAGAAGCATTTTTAATAAAAAGAATAAAACCGCCACTAATAACTAAATTATAATTATATTTGCTAGCAATTTTTTCTAACGCTTGTTTACTATAAAAAAATATGTGCTGTCCAGATTCAGGAGCAAGGTACCACCAATCATTTTTTTCGTTTGTATAAATGGCAGTACTGAGTAGAAGAGCTTTCGGAGTGTATGAAAATAAGCCGTTTAAATCTGTGCTTGGATTTGGAAAATGCTCTAACACTTCAAATCCTAATACTAAATCTGGCACGTTGAAGTTTTGTTCGGTGAAACCTTGGGCATATGTTGGTGTTGCGTATTTGTCCTTTACATAGCAGTTTATGTTGTAATCTCTTAACATCCTACAAAACAAACCGTCACCACCTCCAAAATCAATAACATTTCTTAAGTTTAATAGTTTTGATATCGCAAAGCATGCTGCTAAGTTATGAAGATTACGTTGCACTGCACCGGTGTCAAGATTGGATAAGTTTTTATTACCATATGCTTCATTCAGCCAATATGGTGTTTCTGTTTGTAAGGACTGGCAATCGCCACATTTATAGTAATCAACATTATATTTACTTAGTACTTTTAAGGTATATAATTTTGATAACATACCATTACAAAGTCGACATTGTTCGTTTATATTTGTACGTTCCATTTTTCTCCTTGTTTACGCTAATGTCTGCCATCATTTTATTTGTTAGAATTTTTAGCAAAAAAAATTTCGTGAAGGAAAAATCTTGCTACCATAATAGCATTATGTGAACAAACATTAAAGCGTATTTTTATTATTCAATAAACACTTAGTTTCATCGAAGCATAAGCGACATTGGCATTTGTTATGGTAAAGCCATTTTTGAATATTTTTACCTTACAAACTGAGTTGAATCAAATATAATTTTTTATTGAGAAAAGAAGTTAGAATCTGGATTTTTGAATTTATTGAAGTGTTTTATAATCTAAATCGTATTCATTCAAAACTTGACTTTAAGTTTCCCTTTGAATATAAAAAGCTTGTGATTAATTTTGTTAGCTATCATTGTTTTTTTAGATTTTAAATAATTTAGTTTATATTTTGTACAATCATTCAAGAGTTGTCACTAACAAATATGATCCTCATACGCAAAGCCAAAGTTTATGTTTGTGTGCTGTTTATTTTTTAAAATCAAAAACTTATAAACAATAAGGGCAAGCTGGAATGACAAACGATTCGCTTCTCAAGAATTCGCCAAAAACCATGGAAGATACAAAATCAGTAGTATTATGTCTCATTCATAACGAGAATGAAAGCCGTAACAAAGTCATTCGACCAAGTTTAGAAAAACTTTTCATTGTATTATCAATGAACTTTAATATTCAGGTAACAGAAGTATCGTATCAGCATCAAATCCTGCCTCATAACCTTACATTATGTATAATAAGAGATTTAATGTATCAGGTATTAGATCACCAGTGGTGTAGATATAGATCTATCAAACTACCAACGTTTGTTTACCACATAAAAAGACTTATTCTTCTCTTAATAAAATACTTAGGAAATAAGCATAACGTTCGTGAGCGTTACCAAAAGAACAGTGCAATTGAAACGATAGTCACAGATAAGCACATAAGGGGGTGGGATTTTTTTCTACAATCAGGTTGTGATTTTCTCATTATGTTTGAGGATGATGCTGTATTTAACGAGGGTTCATTTCAAAAGATCAAGTTAAGCCTTGAAAATGCTGCGAAAGTACCCAAAGATAGTTATTTGTATATTGATTTGGCTGGTGGATGTTCAATATCAGATTTAAAAATTTCGCATTTAGCTTTGGAGAGAAAGGATGGTATTACAACTTATAGAAAACCAGTGACAAATACAGCTTGTGCCTATATTTTAAACCGTACGATAGTCGAAGAGTTTAAAAGGATTCTAATAAGGCATCCTATTTACCGATTGATAGGAATTGATTGGATGATGAATAAATTATTGATTGAATCCCAAAGTAAACATAGCACTTTTTGTTTTCACTTTGAACCTCCTGCACTAAATCACGGTTCTGTCACTGGAGAATTTGTAGCTTGGGAAAGATAATGTCTAGTAGTTATTATAATCTTTTGAAAAAGTCGTATTCTAATTATCAATACCTGTTATTAGTTGAAAAACATCAACTAGAATATAGATAAAGTGATTCCTTTTAGTGGACAATATGCTATGAACTTAGGCGTTCATATAGAAGGGTTGTCCAATGGTAAAGAAGAAATCAGTTAAAAGTCAATAT
>QOVW01000093.1 GCA_003339605.1 Spirobacillus cienkowskii
CTAAAGGACTCGTCGTTCATGTTTTTTGACGGTTTTCTGCCTCTCTGTTTAACTACTTATTCAAATTCTAGTTGATGTTTTTCAACTATTAATTGGCATAAAAAAAATTAATTATTTATTTAAAACAAATATTAATTAATGCTCAACACCTTCAAGGTAACGCTCTGCTTGAAGTGCCGCTTGGCATCCTCTGCCAGCTGCTGTAATTGCTTGACGGTATAATTTATCTTCAACATCTCCGGCAGCAAAAATTCCTTGAATATTTGTGTAGGTACCATTTTTGGTTAAAATATAACCTTTTTCATCCATTTCAACCAACCCTTTTACAAAATCTGTATTGGGATGATGTCCTATTGCCATAAACAGTCCATCAACTTTAATATTATCTTTCTTACCATCTTTATCTTGCACCACTATTCCAGTTAAACCCTGAGAATCAGAAAGAGTGTCAATCACGCTTGTATTATAAATCACTTTAATTTTAGGATTTGCAATCACACGATCTTGCATCGCTTTGCTTGCACGAAATTTATCGCTTCTATGAATTAAAATCACTTCATTGGCTAATTTAGAAAGATACATAGACTCTTCCATTGCACTATCACCGCCACCAACGACAGCAACTTTTTTATTACGATAAAAAAATCCATCACACACAGCACATGTTGATAAGCCATAGCCCATTAACTTTTCTTTATTTGGTAATGGCAATGTGATTGCCGAAGCACCAGTAGCAACAATAACCACTTTTGCTTCTATTTCTGGTTCATATTCTCTTTTAACAATAAACGAATTTCGATTTGTTTTTTCTATTTTTGTAACAGTTCCTGTTTCTACTCTTGCACCAACCTTAATTGCTTGCTTGCGCATTTCTTCCATCAATTTATTTCCATCAATACCATCCTCATGACCGGGCCAGTTTTCAATAATACTTGTTGTTGTGAGCTGACCACCCGGTTGCATTCCGCTAATTACCACAGGAGAAAGCGCTGCACGCGCACAATAAATTGCAGATGTTAAACCAGAAGGACCAGAACCAATAATCACTACTTTTTCCATTTTTTTACTTCTCCAAAAAAATAACATAGACAATTAGTTGTTTTTAATAAACTGCTCTGCAGCTTGAGCGATTGTCTCTTTTTTTATTTCACATGCATTTTCAATAAATTTTGACACACCACCCTTTTCTTTCATTTCTAACATAAATTTTTTCATTCTTCCAAATTGCTCTTTTTCTAGAGCACTGGTTTTCTGAAAATCACATTCTATCGCATTAATGACTTCATCACTAGGTAATTTTTTTTGTTCTGCCATCATCATCGAAATCATTGCGGTAAAAGCTCCAGTTCTATCGCGACCAACATCACAATGATATAAAAAAGAATTTTTTTGTATTAAATCATGCAAAGTTTCTGTAAAAAAAACACACATTGTTTCCTTAAATAAAGGGTCTTTCCATTTTTCAACTTTTTCGATATCTGAAATTTCAAATGTTGTATTTGGGTAATATCCATATAACTTTGTCCCATCCGATCTTTCACAAAAATAAGAGTGCGGATTCCAAGGGCTAAAATTTAAAGAATAAATTTTTTGAGGATTATTAATTTTATCGCAACTCCATCCAGAAAAATATTTATTTGATCTGTAAATCAAGCCTGTTTGAAAGAGATCTTTTCCCATACATTGATTTAAACTTTGCGCAACGTCCCTAAAATTTAAACGGTAATCAAAAAAACCTTGCCATAAAAGTGGTTCATACTTATTTCTATCTTTGAAATAAAAATAACGTATTACTAAATAACAGACTACAAATATAAAAATTACAGTTACAAATTTTAAAATTTTTCTTTTTTTATTTAGCATGTGTTAATCTCACATAAATGTTATATATTTATAATTTAATATTTATTTTTAAATAAAAATAAATATTAAAAAAAACATTCTCTTATGAATATTACTGATTATTTACTAGAAAAACAAGAAGGATTGAAATATCTGGAGAGATAAAAGAAATGGTGCTCATGACCAGAATCGAACTGGTACACCCTTGCGGATACAGGATTTTAAGTCCTGTGCGTCTACCTATTCCGCCACATGAGCACACGTCAGTGTACATATAGCATATGTTGCCGAATGACAAGACTTCAAAGCATATTTACGCAAAAAAATTTTCATGCTAGCTTTGCGAAAGCATGATTAGTGGCCTTATTTCTTGTTTTGACAGAGGAAAATATGGAAATCACAGAAAAAAAACAAATTATTTATGCAGATGTTGCTAAAAATATTTGCAATATCTACACCCAAAATTTACTAACAGGAAAAATTGCACTTGTAACAGGTGGCTCTAGGGGAATTGGTCGTGCAATTTCAATCGCTTTTGGCGCGCTGGGTGCAAAGGTAATCGTAAATTATGCCGGTAATTCTCAAGCCGCTGAGGAGGTTGTCACCGAAATTAAAAATAATGGGGGCATGGCAACATGTGTTAAATTCGACGTTTCCGATCACGCACTTGTGCAAGAAACAATGAAAGCGCTTGAAAAAGAACACGGCAGCATTGATATCCTTGTTAATAACGCAGGTATTTCAAAAGATAATTTATTTGTAAAATTTAAAGAAGACGAATGGGATCAAACGTTAGATACAAACCTAAAGGGAGCATTCAACTGCTCTAAAGCAGTAACTATGGGCATGATGAAAAAGAGATCTGGAAAAATTATAAATATATCATCGGTTATTGGTCTTACTGGGAATGCAGGACAATCCGCTTATGCAGCTAGCAAAGCAGGAGTCATCGGTTTAACAAAATCTCTCGCACGAGAATTGGCATCACGAAATGTTCAAGTGAATGCAATTGCTCCCGGTTATATTTCTACCGATATGACAAACGCCTTAGACACTGCTGTTACCAACAAAATTATTGACTCCATACCAGCAGCAAAAATTGGTGACCCTCTAGAAATTGCAAGTGCCGCCGTATTTTTAGCAAGTCCAGCGGGAGCATATGTTACAGGGCAAACGTTAGCTGTCGATGGCGGCATGACGATGTGTTAACACCGCAACAAACATAATATCTGCATTTTCATGAGGAGATCCCAACATCTTTTGTTCAACCAATTTAAATTCTAAGTGATCTTTTAAAAACTGCTCAACTACAGCTTCATTTTCAAGGCAAGTCCAACTACATGTCGCATAAACAAGATGCGCACCTTTTTTTACCGCTTTGCTTGCACTTGATAATATTTTAACTTGAAGATCATGAAATGTCTGTAAATTTTTAAGAGACACTTTGTATTTAACATCAGGACTTCTTCTTAACGTGCCCAAAGAAGAACACGGAGCATCCACAAGCACCCAATCAAAACCACCATTTGCATGAATTTCTGGTGCAAATTGCGGCGGCTCCATTCCATCCCAATAGACAGTACGAACATTAAAAAAATTAGCTTTACGCGCACGTTGTTTAATTTCATTTAATTTGTACTCTCGAATGTCAGAAGCATAAATTATCCCAGTGTTATTGAGCAAACTAGCGATTTGAATTGTTTTACCACCGCCACCGGCGCAAGCATCCCAAACTTTTTGTCCTAATTTCACGTTTACATGCTGTCCAATTAGCTGGCTTGCATAATCTTGCACCTCAAAATCACCCAATCGGTAAGAATCTAATTCAGAAAAATTTATTTTCTCAGAAAAAATTTTTATAGAATTTTTATTCTTTATTTCAAATAAATAATTTTTTTTAACAAGACCTTGCTCAACTCTATTTAAATTCTTTAAATTATTAAGTCTAAGCCAAACATGTGGACGAGTATCTAAATAATTAAAAAAATAATCTTGTGTTTTTCTATCCCAATTAGAAAAAAGAATTCTTTCTTGTAGTAATTCTAAAAAATAAAAAGGAATACTATAAAACAAACACTGATTTTGTAGTTCTTTATTAGAAGTAAAGTAGTTTATTAAAGATTCAAAAATATTTTTTCTAATTGAATAATCTTCAATGTTCAAATTAAAATAATTTTCATCAAAAAAATTTTGTTCTTTTTTGTATAAATAACGTAAAAATATCCAAACAAAAAATTTTTCTTTATTAACTGAACGCAAATTTTCTAACACAGAATTTAAATTACTAAATTTTAATTTAAAATTTATAATAAAGACACTTAACTCTGAAAGAGGTATTTTATTTTCAAAAAATTCTTCACAAAACAAAGCAAAATAACTATGGCGTAAACCCGCAAAAAAATACTCACTATACCAACGCCTATCACGGCTACCAAACTTTGTGTTTTGTGCTAATTCTTTTGCTAGCCATTTATCCATTTGCGCAAGTTCATTACCTGCAAAAGCTAAATTCCACAACCGATATAAATGCTGATAACGCCCAGCATGCATTTTTAACGATGATTTTAATCCATCGGGCATAAAACATTATTCCTCAGAATCATCATCATAAAATTCAATATCAGAAGCATCCAATTGCTTTAAATCATCAAAAGACACAGAACGAATGTCATCATCATAATTGCGATCTTTGTGAAAACGCGCGCCTGTAGATTTTTTATTACGCTCACCATTTTCATCAAGCGGAGAACGGGTTCTTTCTCTAAAAATAATAGAAACTGGAATATCCTTATAACCAAACGCTTCACGAAATGAATTTTCAACGTAACGTTTATAACTAAAGTGTAAATCTTTAGGATGAGAACAAAAAATTATAAAACGAGGGGGATTCACGCCCACTTGTGTTGCATAAAAAAACTTAACTCTTTTAGATTTATTTTTAATTAAAGGTGGTGTGTGCTTTAATAAAATTTCTTTTAATACATTGTTAACTTGCGATGTAGAATTTCTTTTTGCACTTTGATCATACAAATCAAGGCACATTGGTATTAATTTACTCACGCGCAAATTTTCGAGTGCACTGACAAAAACTATTGGTGCATAGCGCAAATACTTTAAATCTAAATGAAGTTTTTCAGTAAATTCTGCAACTGTTTTTGAGGTTTTATCTTTAATCAGATCCCATTTGTTCACTACAATTAAAATTGGCTTGCGAAGTTCAAATGCAAAGCCAGCAACACGGGCATCGCCATCTGTTGCGCCATCTTCAGCATTAATTACTAAAATAGACACATCAGCGTCTTCTAAACAAGCCACACTTCTAAAAGCAGAAAATTTTTCGAGCTTATCGGCCATTCGGCTCTTTCTTCGAATTCCTGCAGTATCTATAACTTTTAACTGTCTGCCATGATATTTAATAAGAACATCAACAGCATCACGAGTTGTTCCCGGTCTTTCATCAACTATAGAACGAGCTTCTCCTACCAATCGATTTAAAATAGACGATTTGCCTACATTTGGACGACCAATAATGGAGAGTTTAATTGGTGGGTTAGCAGGATCTTCGCTTTTATCTTTAGGATAGTTTGAAAATATTTCTGTTGCAGCGTCCAAAAGATCGCTAATTCCTCTATTATGTTCAGCGCTTACAGGAAAAATCTTTTGCACTCCAAGTTTTCTAAACTCTTCCATAAAAATATCATCTTTTGGCAAATCACATTTGTTAACGCAAACAACGAAATTTTTTTCTGACTTTCTTAACCTTTTAATAAGTTCATTATCAATTGGATGAATTCCTTCGCGGCCATCAACCACAAAAATAACTGTTTCAGCTTCTTCAATGGCCATTTCAGCTTGCTCAACCAACTGAATTTTAATGTTATCTCTAGAAGTTGGCTCAAACCCTCCCGTATCACACAAATAAAAACTTTCTCCATTGTGTTCTGCTCTGCCAAAAATGCGATCCCTTGTAACCCCTGGTTCGTCATGTACTAAACTTTTTCTCTGACGTATTATACGGTTGAACAAAGAGCTTTTCCCAACGTTAGGACGTCCTACTAAGGCAACCAATCGAGTGTAAGTTCTGAGAGTCATTTTATTATGATCCTGTTTCTATCTTTTAAAATATGCTAGAAAATGTTTAAGATGCTGAAATCCTTAAATTATCACTACGGCGAAAAATAGGGTAAAAGCAGGCATCATAGCCAATCACCTTGCATAACGGAAAATCAGTGAAACATAAAGTTATTTTTAAAAATAAGAAATTTTCTCCTTACTCAAGCGTACGTAAATCAAAAATTTATATAGCTGCTAAACAAATATGTGCAATTCTTCAAAAAAATAAATTTGACGCATATATTGTTGGAGGAGCAATCAGAGACCTATATATCAGACCAAATGTTGTGCCTAAAGATCTCGACATTGCAACATCAGCCAACCCAAATGATGTTCATAAAATTTTTAAAAGCTCAAAATTTGTTGGCGAAGCATTCGGTGTTTGCCTTGTAAATTTAAATAATTTACAATTTGAAGTGACAAGTTTTAGAAAGGAAGGGAAATATATAAATAAAAGAAAACCCGAAAATATATCTAAAGGAACATTTTTAGAAGACTCAAATAGAAGAGATTTTACTATAAATTCTTTATACTATGATCCTATAAAAAAATTAATTATTGATCCACATAATGGAATAAATGATATTAAAAACAAAATCATTCAATGCGTTGGTAATCCTAACGATAGATTTCAAGAAGATGTTCTTAGAATACTTAGAATGATTAGATTTGCAGCAAATCTCAATTTTAACATTTCTAAGGAATCCTTACAGGCAGCTAAAAAGGAAATAAAAGAAATTGTTCATTTGAGTAAAGAAAGAATTTTACTTGAATTTCAAAAAGTAAAAATTGGTCGATTTTTTTACTTTATAGATAACATTCATAATATGTTTGAAATAAAAAATTTATTTTATTTAAATAATAGTTTTAATTTTTTAGTAAAATCTAACAATAATGATAATAAGTTATCATTAAAAAAAATAAAAATTGGCACCCAATTTAATTTTTTTAATTTTTTTAAAACTTTATTATTTAAATATGAAGTTAAAAGAAATCATAAAGATGATTTTATTAATGTAATAGATTCTTGGCCGATTAGTATTGATGATAAAAAAATATGTCTACTTTTTTTTAAATGCATATATATAAAAGAATTTTTTCCAGAAAAAACTGATGTTGAACTAATAGATTTTATTTTTTTTGAAAAAATTTATATAATTAATGAAATTTGTAAAAATATTTCTTATGGTGTATTGACCAATTTATCCATATTTATAAAAGATAGCTTACTTAGTGAAACTCTTTATAAATTTATAAATATTAAATCTAAACAAAAGTCTCTATTCATCAACTCGTCAGAGGTTGTATCGTACATTGAAAAAAACAAGATAAATAAAAAATACATTGCCACTACATTAAAATACATGCAGTATATTTATTTAAAAAAAGGTTATATTCCAAAAATAGAAAGCGCATTGTCTTTTAAGAAAGATTTTTTTATTGAGTACTTTAGTATAAAAAATAAATGATGGAGAGTACATTATGAAATTATTAACTATATTATTAGCTAGTTTATTTTTACATTTCAATGCTATATCAACAGAGCTCATTTATATTGACTATCAACATAGACCTCCTTTCTTTGAAAATAATCTTAGCACAAATAAAATTGAATCAGGAATACTATATAAACTTAGTAAAAGAATTCTCGATAAAACAAAAATCAATGTAGAATTTATTGAAACACCTTTACCCAGAACAATTACTAAAATGAAAGAAAAAAAAGAACGTGTTTGTATATCCTACGCGCTTTTTGATGCTGCAAGAAAAGAATTTGGAAATTATAGCAATCCATATTACAAAGAAAAAAGAAACGTAATAGTGTTTAGAAAAAAAGATAAAAGATTTAAAAATAATAAATCAATTAAAGACCTACTTAAAAACGAACCCGTTTCATTTTTAGTTAAAAGAGGTTATTCATATGGCGCTTATGTTGACGATATCCTTCAAAAATTTAAAAATTATGACAGAAACGATAACTATAACAACGAATCATTGTTTAATAATCTTTTTATAACATATCTTGACAATGCAGGAATGCTAAAACAAATTGAAATGTCTCGATCAGATTACATGCTTATTTCTTTAACTGAATATGAATATTTAGAAAATCAATACAAATCAATTACAAAAAACTTAAGCTATAGATTTATTAGTGATATGCCAGAAGGGAATAAAAGATACTTTTTATGCTCAAAAAATATCGAAGAAGAAACTATAGAAGTCATTAACAAAGCAATAAAAAGTACAGTTGGTAAAATTTAATCGTTATTTATTATTTCATTTTTTCAAATACAGAAGATGTTGTTGTAAAAGTATTTCTTCTTGTAATAGTACCTTGAGAAATAAAATTTAGTAGATACCATTTTCCGCCTGCTTTACCATTTGTCCCGCTAGCTCCATCGCCACCAAAAGGCTGCATGTTAACAATTGCTCCTGTCGTTTTTCTATTAACATAAAAATTACCTGCTAATTGACTCAATAAAGGCACCGATTTTTCTAAAAAATATTCATTTCGACTCACAACACTACCTGTTAATCTATAATTATGTTGAGAAATTATTGATAATACATCTTCAAATTTTTTATAAGTTCTAACAGCCACTACGGGACCAAAAATTTCTTCCGATAATAATTCATGTTTATCTGCATAAATTTCAATAATAGTTGGATATACATAGTATCCATTTGACTTATCGTAATTACCGCCACAAATAATTTTACAATTTTTATCTTTTTTTGCTCTATCAATATATCCAGTTATTTTATTAAATTGTCTTTCATTGATAACGGGTCCAACATCACATTTTCTATCAATAGAATTACTGATAACTAAAGAATTAGCTTCATTTAATAATGCAGTTTTAAGCCCTGACCAAGCCATTTCATCCACTAATACAACACTATTAGCAGAACACTTTTGACCACTTCTCCCAAAAGCGCCTTGCACAATACATCTAGCGGTTTCAACAAAATCAAGATCACTATCAGCAACTAAAAAATCTTTTCCACCAGTTTCTGCAATAAAGCGTGGAAAATTGTTTCTCGAGTACTCTGTATTAAATAAATAATTGCCAAATGCTCTGGCAGTTAAAAAACTGCCTGTAAAATTTAATGCAGTCAGCTCTGGATGGGTTAGAATTGAAGGCAAACAAAGCTTTCCTTCTCCTGTAATCATATTAATAACTCCAGGTGGAAAACCCGCTTCTTCAAGTGCCAACATCAACATAAAGCCGCTCATCACCGCATCTTCAGATGGTTTCCAAACCACAGTATTCCCTGTTAACGCCATAACAAGAGGTAAGTGATAACCAATTGCCTGTGGAAAATTAAATGGAGTTACAGCACAGGTAAAGCCTTTCAATGGTCGCAATTTTAATTGGTTGGTCTCTCCCCAACCATCACCCAATTGTTCTGCAAGTAATTCTGCATAAAAATAATTATTAAATCTTACAAAATCCATAAGCTCTGCCCATTCAACGTATGTTTCATAGGCGTTATAACCACATTCTACGCTAGATACAGCACAAAGCTCATACTTCCATTTTAGCAAAACATTTTCTAAATCTCTAAATTTTTGAATTCTTGTTTCTGGACTTAAACGCGACCATTGTTCTTTTGCACTCAGCGCAGCTTCTATTGCTAATTGCGAATGAGAACTATCCGCTTGTTGATAACTACCAAGTATTTCACCATTAGAAGGATTTAAGTTTTTAATTTTTGCATTTGAAAAAACATTTTTTCCATTAATAACCATTGGAATATCAATATTTTTAGGTATTTTTTTAACAGATTCTGAATATTTTAGCCATTCAGCATCAATCTCCCTAGGGTTAATAATCATTTCGTTAGACGGAATTTTCAATGATAGTTTATGCATCTGTCTACCCTTAAAGGTGAAATGTTTTAAATGATTCGAACTGTTCTTTAATATAACAAGTGAAAAAAGTTCACAAGATTGTTTCATTATTTAAATTTTACATTTCAGTTATTATATTTAAAAAAATTTTTAATTATGAATTCGTTGTGCAAAAGGAAAACTTTTACTTGGAAGACTTTTTTTAGGAGTGTAACCTTCAAGCGGGCTTGGCTCAGCCCATGGTTCTGAATTTAATTGCTCTACAATAACAAATTCTCCGTCTCTTGCCAATACATGATTAGGAGATAGAGGTATTTTTCCTGTTGGCGTGTCAAGAACATACTGGGGATTTGCAAATCCAGTTGTGGATCCTCTCAGTTCTTTAATAACATCTAAACCTTTTTCAATTGGAATTCTTAAATGTTCAGTTCCTTCAACAATTTGTGGATGATAAATATAATAGGGCCGCACCCTCATTTTCACAAGACCATTTACCAACTTTCTTAAACTATCTACGTTATCGTTAACGTTTTTTAAAAATACTGACTGATTACCAATTGGAATTCCTCTTTTTAACAAAGTATCGATAGCAGAAACTGCTTCTGGTGTAAGCTCTTGTGCAGAATTAAAATGAGTATTTATCCAAATAGGATGATACTGCGCAAGCATGTCAGCAAATTCTTCGGTAATTCTATAAGGTAACGAAACCGGAGTTCTAGTACCAAATCGAATAATTTCTACATGTTTAATATCCCGCAATTTTTTTAATAAATTTTCAATAGTTTTATCATGAGCAATAAAAGGATCGCCGCCTGTAATTAAAACATCTCTAATATTTTTATTACTTGCAATATACTCAAGACCTTTTTCAATAATTTTTGGATTAAAATGAAGACCTTCTTCTCCGTCTCTTCTTTTTCTAAAACAGTATCTACAATATACGGGACAAAGCTGTGCAACACACCATGCGACTCTGTCCTTATAAACATGAACCATCTCCTTAACAGGAGAGTTTCCCAGTTCTTTTAATGGATCAGAAACTCCAAAACGATCTTTAAGTTCTTCTAACTGCGGCATAAGCTGCAATTTAACCGGATCGAAATCGTTTGAAAAATCCATCAATGAAATTGAGTAAGGACTTATCCCCGCATGAAAAAATTTATTTAATTTTTTAAAACCCTCAATTTCTTTTTGAGCTAAATTGACAATACCAACCAAATCATCTTGAGTCTGAATTTGTGATTTCATTTGCCAACGCCAGTTTGTAAATAATTCCTCTTCCACACCAAATAAACGAGCACCTGTTTGTGTGATGCTTTTTTGATTTGATGAGAGTTTTACATGAAATTCATTTGGTTTCACAAAAGGCATAGAATTCTCTTTCTATAGTCTTGCAAATTAATAACATTAAAAAATTATTTTTAAAATACGCTATGCCTAATAAATTATTGGTAATCTATTTTAAGCACAAGCATCTTGTACACTATTTCTGAAACTTGTAAACATTAAGCGATGCTCAATAAAGAGCACAATTCATATTCTGATGGAAACCTTTTATGTCAGCCAATTCAAAAGCAATACGATTTTTACTTTATCGCTATCTTTTTTCTTCTTGGGCAAGTAAGTCAAGAAGAAGTTCTGCTGCGATTGGAGTATTACTGCCAGTTCTAGGGGTTGCTATTGGTGTTTTTGCATTTATAGTGGTTTTAAGTGTTATGTCTGGTTTTGTAACCAATATAAAGTCAAACCTTCTTAGTATGCAAGCACATATCGAAATAGTATCTCTAGAAAAAGGAAAACAAATTTCTGAAAGCAAAGAATTAATAAAAAACATAAAAAATTTATCTCCAGAAATTCTATCAATTGCTCCCTATCAAAGCGGAGATATCATCTTACAAGCTGGAAATAAAGGTCAAATGGCTAGGCTTGAAGGAATTGATCCAAATTTAGCAGAAAACACGCTCGAAATCCAAAAATTTCTCTCAAATGGTATTAATTTAAATATATTAAACCGCAAAATACCTGCTGAAAACATTACCAACTCAGAATTATTTCCAACTATAATTATTGGAGAAGACCTAATGGAGCAATTAGGTTTAAATATAGGTGACAGTATAACACTTGTTTCAACCATTCCTGATGATGGACCAGGAGGTCTAGCTCCAATGCAATTGCCAGTCGTGATCGCTGGTAATTTAAAAACAAATAATTTTGCTTTTAGCCAAAAAAAAGTTCTCAGTTCGCTTAAAACAACCAACCAGTTTTTTCAAAATGAAAATACCTGGCTTGGACTACAAGCTAAAATCCAAAATCCTTTAGGTGCCGATAAATTAGCTCATAATTTAAATATTTCTTTAAAAAATATGGGATTGCAAGCACGACCCTGGACCGAAACAAACAGAGCCTTACTCAAAGCGCTTAGTCTTGAGCGCTGGGGGATGAGTTTTGTAATGCTTATGATTATTCTTGTTGGATGTTTTAGTATCTCAATTTCTTTGTTATTATCAATTCGTAGAAAATCAAGAGAAATGGCTATTTTGCGAAGCTTAGGCTTTGAACAACTCGATCTTAGCAAACTTTTTTTATGGCAAGGTTTTTCAATTGGATTGGCGGGGGTTTTAATTGGTTTACTCCTTGGCGGAATTTGTCTTTATTTTATTCATAACTACCAAATACCTTTTATCACTAGTTCATATTCTAACAAACCATTACCAATTCAAGTTAATTTAATTGACCTTATTTTTATCTCAATTGGAAGCATATTGCTTGCTATGTTTGCAGCAGTTTGGCCAGCTATAGAGGTTAAAAATCTTAATGTAATAGAAGTACTTTCTGTGCGTAAATAAATTAAAAATGGAGCAAATGTGATTGCGATACAAGTTCAAAATTTAAAAAAAACTTACAAAGTAGGCGGAGAAGATCTTCATGCTTTAAACAATATATCCTTTCAAGTTTTTAAAGGAGAAGTGGTTGCTGTTGTGGGCGAAAGTGGCTCTGGCAAAAGCACTCTTTTGCACATACTAGGCACTCTTGATTCTCCAACTTCTGGAGTTATCAAAATAGATAATAAAAATCCGTTCGAAAAAAATGATAAGTCTATTAGTGTTTTTAGAAATTTACATATTGGATTTATTTTCCAACACAATAATCTTTTACAAGAATTTACGGCTCTCGAAAACGTAATGATGCCAGGCTTAATTGCAGGCCGTTCGACAAAAGACACCCAGAATAAAGCTAGGCTACTACTTGAAAATGTAGGCTTGCTTAAACGACAAGACCATTTTCCAAACCAACTCAGTGGAGGAGAACAACAAAGAGTTGCAATAGCCCGTTCACTTATCAATGACCCTGTTTTGATTTTAGCAGATGAACCTTCTGGGAATTTAGATTCTAAAAATGCAGCCCTTATTCACAATCTTTTTCAAGAAATCAATCAAAAATTTAAAACAACAATAATTGTTGTGACGCATAATAAGGAATTTGCGGCTACCCTGCCTAGAAGGATTCAATTACGCGATGGCAACATATTGTCAGATGATTTTAGAAAACAACAAACCGAAATTAGACCTTGAGAAATTAAAAATTTGCAAAATTACGTTGAATGGTGAATAGTGCAGCGTTGTTGATCGTTCTTCTGGCCATGTTAATGAGAGTAACTTTGAAATGCCGGGTTTAAAAAAATACAGCTATATAAATAATAAAATTCTTTTTACAACTACTACTTGCTTAGCGTTAATTACTGGAAGTTTAGTCTATGCGCAAATTCCCATCTTATCTCCGCCTACAGAATGGGGAAACGAACCTATATCTAAAATAACAATTCTTGGTAACAAAACAGTTACTCAAGAAGCTATTTTAAATTTAATGACAATAAAAGTTGGTCACAATCTCAATCAAGGATTAGTTTCAAGTAATATTAAAGCAATTTATGCAAGTAGTTTTTTTCAAGATGTAAAATTTGACAAAGGCTCAAAAAACGAACTCATCGTTTATGTTGTTGAAAAACCAACTATTTATAATATTATTTATGATGGATTTCATATAGTTTCATCTTCTTCATTAAAAGATAAAATAATTTCAAAAAAATATACTATTATTGATGAAAAAAAACTAGCTCAAGATCTTCGTACAATTGAGCAAGCTTATATCGAAAAAGGATATTATCTTGCTAAACCTAATTATACTCTTGAAGAAATTGAACCAGGCTCAGTTGATGTTGTTTTCCACGTCAATGAAAATAAGCCAATCCAAGTCAGATCTGTAAACATCATCGGAAACGAATATTTCAGCCATAATGATTTGCAAAATTTTATGATGACTAGGCCATATTCTTGGCTGTCAATTTTAACTAACGCTGGTTTATTTAGAGATGAATTTATTGCTGCAGACCAACAAAACCTTACATATTATTATAGAGATAATGGCTATGCCGAAGCAACTGTCCCTTCTCCTCTCGCAACTCTAGATAAAAACAAACGAGACATAAGTATCTCGTTTTTTATAGAAGAGGGAGAACGATTTAATATTGGTAAAATTACTATAACTGGCGATGTGATTGATACAGAAAGTAATATAAAAGAAAAACTTTCTCTCAAAGAAAACCAAATTTATAGAATATCTAAATTTAATGCAGACATGAAAACTTTAAAAACAATTTATGGGGATCAAGGATTTGCGTTTGCCTATATTTATCCAACTTTTAATATTGATAGAGTTAAAAAAACTTACGATATTGTTTATAATATCAATAAAGGCGAAAAAGCATACTTTAGAAAAATAAACCTTGAAGGCAATGTAAAAACCCGTGATAATGTGATTCGAAGAGCATTAAGAATATCAGAAGGGGAATTATTTAATTCTTCAAAGCTTGATAACAGCAAAGCAAACATTGAAAGACAAGGTTTTTTTGAGTTTGTTCAAATTATTCAAGAACCAGATCAAGCAAATCACGCTGTCGATTTGAAAGTTATTATTAAAGAAAAACCAACTGGACGCATTTCTGCCTCAATAGGCGCATCACCAAGTGTAAGCGGTTCTGGGGTCACTGTTTTTGGTCAGGGTCAGTACCAAGAACCAAATTTTATTGGAAAAGCTTATAATATTGGAGTGAATGCACAGTTAAGCCCTTCTCCCGAAAACAACGGGAAGATGAACTATACGTTTAGCTTAAATTTTTCAAACCCAAGTGTTTTTGATAGCCCGTGGAGTTTTGGATTTAGCGGCGCATTTTCTCACAATATTTCACTCTTAACATCAAGCGATGTGATTAACAAAGTTTACATTACCCAAAACACAAAAAGTTTAAGCCTTAACGTTGGTAGAGAAGTTTTTGAGAACACAAGATTTTCACTTGGATATTCGATATCTGATACCACGACAGAACCTTCTTTGCCTCTAACATCCAAATTTTATTCTTCAGGAAAAAGTGAAAAATTATCGCAAGGCCTAACATATGATGACACGGATAACTATCTTAACCCAACTTCTGGTTTACATTTAAATTTATCGAATTCAATCGCTGTTAAAGGACTTTATGGCCAATATAACTTTGGCTCTGCATCAGCAGTGGTTGCATATTATCTCCCACTTAATTTTTCTGATAATTTTAAAACAAATTTTCGTTTTTCATTGATGCCTCGCTATGTGTATCAATTATCTAGCACACAGCCAGTCCCTATTTGGGAAAGACCAACACTTGGAAACGCTTACTATATGAAGGGTTATTCAGGTCCTGGCGAAATAATTTCACCCTCAATTCCAATTACAATCTCTACTCTTACAGGACAAACTTTAAATTTTTCGACTGGCGGAAATAGAAGTCTATATTCGTCGATTGAATATTTTGTTCCTGTGATTCCGCAAGCAGGACTTCGTTTTGTGCTTTTTGGAGAAGCTGGTACAGTACTAGACGATTATGATAACTTTTCAATAGACTCATTAAAATACGATGTTGGTTTTGGGTTTAGATGGATGACACCCGTTGCCCCTTTTCGGTTTGAATGGGCTTTTCCGGTTGATAAAAATGGTAATATAGGACGAGCTCACTTTGTGTTTACAATAGGTACAGATAGCTTAAATAATATGTAATAATTTTAGCTACAGAATTTTTAGATTATCTAGGAGGTTTCATAGTTATGCGTATACAGAAAATTGTATTAATGCTTTTAGCTTTATCAACATCTCAATTTCTTTATGCTAACAACAATTTAACAACAGCAAAACCTCTTGCTTCTTCAAATTCCTTGAAGGTCTGTGTTGTTAATGTTCAATCAGCTATTTTACAAACTAACGATGGAAAAGCTGCAATATCAAAAATCGAAAAAGAAGCTGCCAAAGAACGAGAAAATATTTTAAAGAAACAAAATGATTTAAAATCGCTCGAAGCCGAATTTCAAAAAAGTCATTCTCTATGGAATGATTCAGAAAAAATGGCAAAACAAAAAGAGTTTCAAGAAAAATTACAAGAATATCAAAAATTACAAATAAATTTTGAGAAACAAACTCGAAATAAAGAGCTTGCAGCAACGCAAGAAATCTTTCTTAAAATTGTGAGTGTTGTGAAAAAAACAAGAAAACAAGAGAAATGCTCTTTTGCATTTGATAGTGGTGCAGGAGTTTTGCTTGATGCAGATGAAGTTTCTGATATCACATCTAAAATAGTTGAAAAGTATAACTCAGAATACAAAGTAAAAGGTTAATAATAGAATGAGCTTAATTTCAATTTCAGAAATAATTTCCCAAACTCATTGTGAAATTATTCCAAAAAATGTGAACTTATCTTTTTCGGGTGTTGCGCCTTTATCAATCGCATCTAAAGAGCATGTCTCTTTTTTAATAAATGAAAAATACTTTGATGAATGCTTAACAACAAATGCTGGAGCAATTATTTGTTCCAAAGCAAACGCTGAAAAATTAATTGATAAAACTAAAAGTATTCTTATTGTAGCTAATAACGCCCACGCCACACTTGCTAAAATTTCTCAATTTTTTTTCAAACCAGTACATCCTTTTTCTGGAATTTCACAACAAGCAATTATTGATGAAACTGCTGAAATCCATCCAACAGCCACTATTTTTCCTTTTGTGTTTATTGCCCCACATGCAAAAATTGGTGCTAATTCTGTTATTTATTCTGGTTGCTTTATTGGCGCAGGAAGCTCTGTGGGCTCTAATTGTTTATTGTACCCAAATGTTGTTATTCGCGAAGGTTGCGAAATAGGCAATGGATGCATTTTCAACCCTGGAGTCGTAGTAGGTGGTGATGGATTTGGCTTTGCCCCTACAGAAAAAGAAAATATAAAAATACCTCAAATTGGGGGAGTAAAAATAGCTGACGATGTTGAAATTGGCGCTAATTCAACAATTGATAGAGGAGCTATGTCAGACACCCAAATTGGTTATCAAACAAAAATCGATAATCTTGTCATGATTGCCCATAACGTTGTAATCGGGGATTTTTGTTTTATTGCAGGACAAGTTGGCATTGCAGGTTCAACAACTGTTGGCAATAGAGTTGTTATGGCAGGACAAGTGGGCGTCTCTGGTCACCTAAAAATTGGAAACCAAAGTATTTTAACAGCGCAATCGGGTATTACAAAAAATATACCCGCAAACGAAACATGGGGAGGAACTCCTGCCAGACCTCATCGCGAATATCATTTACAACTCGCCGTTTTAAATAAATTAACAAAACAAATGCGCAAAAAAAATCTTTCATAATATGCTACAGGAGAAAGATGAATGATTAATATTTACGATAAAATAATAATGAATATTGAAGAAATTAAAGAGTGGTTACCCCACAGATCTCCTTTACTTCTTATTGACTCTGTTAATCAATTGTCTATTGGAGAAACTATTGTTACCAGTAAATTATTAACGCCAGCAGAACCAGTATTTGAAGGACACTTTCCAAAAAATCCTATTTATCCTGGTGTTTACTATATTGAAGCAATCGCTCAATCAGGCGCACTTTTATCTAGTCTAAGTCTTTTTAAAAAAGAAACTAAAAAAACTGAATTGGGTGTCCTCACTTCAATTGAAGAGGCAAGGTTTCGCCGCCCTGGACTCCCTGGCGAAAAAGTATATTATGAAGTTTCAATAGAAAAAATGCGGGGCTCTTTTGTGTGGTTTAAAGGAACTGCTAGTATTAATAATGAAGTTGCAGCACAATGTAAACTTTCTATCTCAATTACTTCAAAAAGGTAATACTATATGACAAGTGCTTCCGTAAAAATTCATCCAACAGCAATTATAGAAGATGGCGCAGAAATTGATACTGGAGTCACTATAGGACCATATGCGATTATCGGTAAGCATGTAAGAATAGCAAAAAATACTCAAATACATGCTCATAGCCTAATAACAGGACACACCCATATTGGTGAAGAAAATCAAATTTATAGTTATGCTTCTGTAGGAAATACACCGCAAGATTTAAAATATAAAGGTGAGCCTACTCAATTAATTATCGGCGATAGAAATATTATACGCGAATTTACAACCCTTCAACCCGGAACTGTGCAAGGCGGTGGAAAAACAACCATTGGTAATGAAAACTTATTTATGGCTTATACACACATTGCGCACGATTGTTTTGTAGGGAATCAAAATATATTAGCAAACGGTACACAACTTGCAGGACACGTCACAATACATAATATGACAGTGATCGGTGGCTTATCTGCTGTTCACCAATTTGTTCATATTGGAGACATGGCTATGCTTGCTGGCGGCACCTTAGCACATAAAGACATACCCCCCTATTGTATGTCAGAAGGCAGATTCAACAGCCTTGCATTAAGAGGTCTAAATTTTGAAGGCTTACGCCGCCGAAATATATCGTTAGATACGCGGAATGCTTTAAAAGAAGCCTACAAAAGAATTTTTTTAAAGAGCACTATCACAATTGATGATGTTTTTAACTCAATTTCTCACCTGATGCACATTCCAGAAATCGACAATTTTGTTAATTTCATAAAAAATTCAAAGCGCGGAGTTGCAGTCGCACGAGATTCAATAAAAAAAGAATCTGAAACACAAGAGTGATGCATGAAACCAGTAAAACAAGGTGGTATCTGTATTGTTGCAGGAGAAGCAAGTGGCGATCTTCAAGCAGCTCTATTGATTAAATCTTTAAAAGAAGAGTTTAAAAATAAAAATATTACCAACTATTTTTTTTGGGGTTCCTGCGGTCCTAATATGCGTCAAGAAGAGGTTGATGAAGTTATAAGAGTAGAGGATTTGGCGGTACTTGGAATTACCGAAATTATTTCTCACTATTCTCAAATTTCAGCTGCCTACAAAAAGTTATTACATCAAATTATTATTAGAAAACCAGACGCTATTATTTTAGTTGATTACCCAGGATTTAATTTAAGATTACTTCAAGATATTTACGCATTAGGCTTTACTACAATATATCATATTCCTCCAAAAGCTTGGTCACATGGCGTTTATCGTACCGAAATTTTAAAAAAATATTGTCACCTTGTTACAAGTATTTTGCCGTTTGAAACTAGTTTTTTTAAAGATCACAAAGTAAACACATGTTTTGTAGGTAATCCTTTAAAAGATAATATTGATGAATATATTGCTAAAAATAATATTAAAAAAATTCCATTTAAAATTGGATTACTTCCAGGAAGTCGTAAAAGCGAAATCAATAGGCTTTTGCCAATTTTAATTGAATCATTTATAATCATTTCAAGAGAAAATAAAAATATCATAGGAGCAATTCCAATTGCTCCTACTCTTGATATAAATTTTGTAAAAAACGTTGCATACAACACAGCGAAATTGCATAATTTTAATAAAGAGTGGATTGATAATAAAATTGAATTTGGTCTAAATAATTCTTATGAAGTTATGTCTTCATCAAGCTACGCTTGGGTTTGTTCGGGTACAGCTACTTTAGAAACAGCATTTTTTAACACACCAATGTCTGTAATATACAAAACATCATCTATTTCAGCATTTATTATTAAAAAAATAATTAAAGTTAAATATGTTTCTTTAGTTAATTTAACTGCAAATAAAGAAGTTGTGCCTGAATTTTTACAAGAAGACGCTCAACCAAAAAATTTGGTTGAGCACGCTTTAAAAGTTTTTAGCAATAACCAATATACACAAGAAATGGTGCAAGAATTTGAAAGAATAAAAAATCAATTTCCCCCCAATGCTGGCAAAAATGCTGCAATTGCGATATTAAAATGTATAGAAAAATATAATTACCCAGGTGTCAATAAATTTGCTTTACATAAATTTCAGGCAAAAACATGAAACAGCAAAGTACTAAAAATTTTATCAAAACTTTATGGTTCTCTGGTAAAAAAGATTTGTTACTCGGGCTACCGTGGCTTCCAATATACTCAATAGCAGAAATCATAATTGCATTATCATTAACAACTCTTCTTCAATTAGTTTTTATATCAACTCCAAGAATTCAAGTTGGCGAACTGGTTCCTGGCCAATTAAAAAACATAATTTCATTTAGTCAAACATTAGATCGAAGAGATCTGATTTTTATAATTCCAATAATTATTATTACTGCTTCATTAATAAAACTTATTTCTGCATTTATGAGTAGTTATTTTACAGAAAGAGCAGGTCATAAAGTTGCGCACACACTTCGAGAACAAATGCTTAAAGGATTTATCTCCTCACCAGGAAATAAACTAGATCAAAAAAATCCTGACTATATTGCAAATCAACTGATGCAAGACACAACACTTTTACAAGGAGCTGTTAGCAAAGGCACAATCAGTGCGGTTAGAGACTTTCTTGTGTTAATTGGTATAATTATAACAATGCTATTTATTTCTTGGCAAACATTTTTAATTGGTATTTGTATTTTTGTACCATTAGGAATTATATTTAAAAAAATTGCAAAAAAAATTAATTATTACACTCGAGAAAGTCAAAAACATCAAATTGGAATTTCTGCAAGATTTATTTCAAGCCACAATGGACTACTTACAATTAATGCACTGAGAAGTCATCAAAGAGAAGAATCAGACTTTAATGACTTAAATTTTAATAACTATTCATTTATGAAAAAAAGCATATTTGTAAGAACATTTTTTTCACCTAGTATCGAATTTTTAGCAGCATTAATATTAGGTATTATATTTGTTTTAAAACTAAACTATACCGAAGTATTTAAGTCTACAATTTATGCCTCAATGCTCATATTACTTATTTTTTCGTTTAGATATATTAAAAATATTGCAGGAGCAATCACTTTTTTTAGCGAAATTAGAGTTGTTTTTCAACGAGTTTACTTGTTTTTAGATGATTTTAAAACTAGTACCAATAATATATTAACCCAAATTTCTTATAATTCAGCGAATTCTATTGAAGCGAATCAAGTATCTTACACAACAGAAGATCATCAAAATATAATAATTAATTGTTCTCTGAAGATAGCCAAAGGAAGTAAAATTGCGTTTATTGGGGAAAGTGGTGCTGGCAAAACCACTATGCTAAGAATGCTCGCTGGTTTATTAATACCTTCTAAAGGAAGTATTTCTATTGAACCTGAATTTTTATATGCATCTCAATCACCTTATCTTTTTAAAGGAACAATAAAAGAAAATATTATATACTCTGAACAAAAAATACCAGATCATATTGCTGATGAAAAAGTTAAAGATTTAATTATTGCACTTTCTCTAGCTTATTCGGAATCTGGATCAAAAATTATGATGGATAAAA
>QOVW01000017.1 GCA_003339605.1 Spirobacillus cienkowskii
TCGAATTCGTGCGCACTCTGCCCTTGATTATCTTGCACCATTAGAGTATGAAAAAAATTATGATATTTAACCGTCCACTTTTCGGGGATCACACCAAGTACTATGGTGCCACATCAAAACTAGGAAATAAATTAAGGTGCATCAACTTTTTACAATGTTATTTAGCGATGGAGAAAAAACATGAGTAATGTACCTACACATACTCGCCCATTAAACACCGCAGTGTTATTTTTAGTTTTTAACCGACCGAGTGCCACATCACAAGTTTTTGAAGCTATTCGTAAAGCTAAACCTCCAAAACTATACATAGCCGCAGATGGAGCTCGAGCAGATCGCAAAGGTGAAATCGAATTAACTCAAAAGGTTCGCGAAATTGCAACCGCGGTTGACTGGCAGTGTGAAGTAAAAACTCTCTTTCGAGACCAAAATTTGGGATGCAAGCGTGCTGTGTGCGAAGCTATTTACTGGTTTTTTGAACATGAAGACAAGGGCATCATTCTTGAAGATGATACTTTACCAAATCAAGATTTTTTTTATTTTGTAGAAAATAATCTTGAAAAGTACAAATTAGACAATCGAGTGATGATGATAACTGGAACCAATTTTCTCAGTAACCCTAATTACAAAGACCCATACTTTTTTTCAGAACATATGAGTATCTGGGGATGGGGAACATGGAAACGTGCTTGGGATTTATATGATGTAAATATGAATAGTTGGAAAACATCTGAAGCTAAAGAGTTTTTCAATAAAAAATATTTTGCTTCATACATTTCAAAATATTACAAATATATTTTTAACTCTTTACAGTTAGATAAAATTGACACATGGGATTATCAGTGGGTTTTTACCTGCTTATATAATCACGGTTTATGCGTCACACCAAGCGTTAACTTAATTTCAAATATTGGAACTATAGGAGCGCACACAAATGGTGTTACTGACTCTCACTTCATGAAAGTATATACTCTGAAATTCGATCACTATTCCAATTATTATCCAATAGTACATGTAAATTACAAGCATGACTTCACTCAACATAAGATTTATTCGAGAAAAATAGCCCGAATGATGATAATAATAGAGCTACTTAAAAAAATTTATTTGTATAACTTATTAAGGTTTATAAAAAAATTAATTATAGGCCTTCGAAAAAACTTATACCATAAAAAAGAAATCCAAAAACTAGATTAAAAATGCTAAGTTAGATAAAATATGGGAAAAAGAAATGAGTTCAGTAATTAATCTATCTATACTTATTGTTGGTTTAGTCCGTAATGCCGAAAAAACTTTGCATAAAGACATAGAGGTGCTTGGTAATGCATTCTCTGATTTTGCGGAGGTTAAATTTTTTTTAGTTGAAAGTGATAGCTCAGATAAAACAATAGATGTTTTAAATTTCTATAAAGCAAAATATAGTTTTTTTGACTACGTATCTCTCGGTAAATTAAAAGAAAAACACCCTCTGAGAACGGATCGAATTGCTGTTTGCCGAAACGAGTATGTGAGGCGAATTAATGAATTATACATTTATTCAAAAATTAATTATGTAGTAGTTGCAGATCTTGACAATGTAAACAGCCTTTTGAATAAAGATTCTGTAAACAGTTGCTGGAAAAGCGGTGTTAAATGGGATGTTTGCACTGCTAACCAGTTGGGCGCATATTACGACATATATGCATTGAGACACAAAGTCTGGAACCCATCTGATTGTTTTGAACAAAAAGATTTTCTGATGAAATTTGGAGTGAATTCAGAGCTGAGTTCAGTAGCATCCGTTTACGCAAAGATGGTTCAAATTCCAGCAGATAGTGAATGGATTGAAGTTGATTCTGCATTTGGTGGCTTGGCTATATATAAAAAAGAATTATTTAAAGATGTTTCTTACTGTGGGCTAACAGAAAGTGGAAAAGAGGTTTGTGAGCACATTGTAATTCATCAAATTATGAAAAAAAAAGGTGCGAAGATCTTTATCAATCCCCGCTTGATAAATGATGGTTTTAATGAGCATTCAATCCATACAAAAGTTCGGTTTAAATTTTATAGGCTGCTCTGGAGGACATTGAATGTTTTTTTAATTAAGTTAGGTATTAAAGATTTATTAAAATCAAAGTTAAAGAAAATTGCGAAGTAAAGAGTCTTGTTTTGATGAGAGTGCTCTTTAAACTGTTTCAAGGTGAAATTAAGTAAGTTTTAATATTCCAGGAAAATAGATATCTAATTGAGACAATATCATAGTCCAATTTCTGAAGCACATAGTCCATTTTTCCTTAATATTTTGAATAGCGCAATTAACAAGTTTTAGCAATGCCATTTCTGACGTAAATGTCCCGTTGGTTTTGTTATATTTTCTAACTTAAATTATACGAAAATTTAGATGAAATTATTCATGCAGGTAATGACGCTTGGAATCAATAAAGTGATGAAATTGTCAAATCCATTGGGTTTTCACAATCTAAAAAACGATGTTTGGAACATATTTAATGGACTGCGTATCATAAATACTTGCGCATAGATTTGCCAATTGGGGAGGAGGGATTGAATTGATACACCTATTGGCTACAAGTAAAGGCTGCAGACCACCCAGTTAGAATTCCGCATATTAGCTCCTAAAAAAGGGGCGCTCATTTATATTTGCGAAATATTCATAATTAGATAAGGCTAAAAATAGGAAAAGCTGTTATAGGGGTATAAAGCGACGAGTAGCTTCTGTCGAGGTTACTAACAGCCTTAGCATCACTTTATTTATAAGTAGCAAGAAATAAATTCTAATGTTTTCATACATCGTGATGGAGTTCATATTAATGATAGGTCTATTTATTCACACTTCAACTCTTCCTCCCAACACCAACAAAATTTTTGACCCAACAACAAGAGACGGATTGAGTGAACCATGGATTGCTTTACGGAATGAATTTTTTAATAAAGGTATTAAACTAATCACTAAAGATGAATGGACTGATCAAAACGTGGATTTTGAATTCCATATAAATGTACAAAGAAAAATAACTGAAAAACTTGCTTTTATGGTTACAACAGAAAATGATTTTACACATCCACTTAACCAGCGTAAATTTCACTTACAAAAATATAAAAAAGTTTTCAGTTGGAGTAATGATCTTGTTGAGCGTGGTCTTGCAACCAAAATCCAACTTGCGTATCCTCTAAGAGAAGGGGTCATAGATGGCTATTCAAATCGATCTCAGTTAGTTGTGTTAATTGCTGCTAATAAAGCCTTACCAGTTTTAAATTTACACAATGATCTTTATAGTGAGCGTGTTAAAGCGATTCGGTGGTTTGAGCGTAACGCGCCTAATGAATTTGCGCTTTATG
The DNA here is from genome assembly GCA_003339605.1 of Spirobacillus cienkowskii. Classification (GTDB taxonomy): domain Bacteria; phylum Bdellovibrionota_B; class Oligoflexia; order Silvanigrellales; family Silvanigrellaceae; genus Silvanigrella; species Silvanigrella cienkowskii. The sequence goes on from QOVW01000017.1 coordinate 3,334, forward strand.
GCTATGATTGGGATAAATCACCTAAGCTACCAACTAAACTGGGAAAAGTTGTACACCTCATAGAAAAGCATTTACCGTGGCGACCAAAATGGTTTCCTTCTTGGCAGGGCTCTTTGGCTGCAAAACAGCATGTTCTAGAGAAATCTCGTTTTTCAATTGTTTATGAAAATGTACGTGGTTTAAGAGGTTACATTACTGAAAAGATTTTTGATGCTTTTTGTGCAGGCAATGTTCCTGTTTACTGGGGGGCGGATAACATTTTTGATTACGTACCTAAGCATTGTTTCATTGATCGTAAGGCATTTAGTTCCTACGATAAGTTATATGAGTTTTTGGTTAAAATGCCAGAGAAGGATTATATTGGTTACCAGAGTGCAATTAAGGAGTTTTTGGCATCCGAATCAGCTCAAGCTTTTTCCACTAAAAAATTTGCTGTTACAATTGTAAATGAAGTAATTTCATCTATTGTTAAGAGTTAAAAATATTGTAAGTCCTAAGTTTTTATTGGCTTGTTTTTTCGAGTCAAGAAGCTCAAATAGTTTGAAATTCACATAAATGGTATAAAGTTTTGAATAAAAAAGATAAGGTTGCTATAGTATTTGCAGAAGGCTCTGCTCTTTACGGCACTGAGCGTGCTGCTTTGGCATTAAAGCAATATTATAATGCTGTTGAATTTCAATTTTATTCAATTTTTCAAAAATTGGACAGCAGAGTATCAGGTTATGATGGTGGTACTTCATTTAGGATTATAGGTTTATTTGTAAAACTCTTTATAAAAAGCAAATTTAAATATATTATAAGCTGTAATCATCATTTTTCTTCAATAGCATGTATTATTTCTGTTATTACAAAGCGTAAAGTGATTTGCTGGGAGCATAGTGAAAATGGTTTTGCAAAAACGTACTTAAAGTTGATTAAAAAAATAGCATATCGTTTTGCAGACAAAATTGTTGTTGTGAACTCTTCTGACTATCAATATTGGAAAAAAGTAAATAGTCAAACATTTTTGATACCAAATTTTCTATTTTTAAAGGAAGAGTCTGAGTATATTGCGCAACCGATTGAACAAAAGAGCATTGACATTTTATATTGTGGCAGGGCGTCATTCGAACGGGGGTTTGATATTTTGCCAAAAATATTTTTAGAATTATCTAAACTTTCACAAGAAAAATTAAATATTTGTTTGATAGGAAGTGGTTTTCAGACTTTGATAAGCTTGTCGAATGAAAAGATTCAAATAAAAATTATTGATTATGTCAATAATATTGCGCCTTATCTCAGTAAGTCATGTGTGTACATAAATCCGGCTAGGAGCGAATCTTTTGGCTTAAGTATGTACCAAGCTAGAGCTATGGGTGTGCCCGTGGTTTCTTGGTCTCATACTTCGGCTGCAAAAGATTTGCAGGGTCAGCAGGGTGTGTATTTAGTTCAAAATTATGATTTCAGAGATTTTGCGTTAACATTATTGAATGCTATGCATTTAGAGTCTTTGAATAATACTTTTTCACAGGAAATTGATAAAATTATTGAGCTCTGGAACAAAGTTTTGAAATAAATTAAACTGCTTATAGTTATATTTAAGGCTAATTAAGTTTAGAGAAAGTTTTTGTGAGGCTTGAAGAAATATCTCCAATTTGTGAAATAATTTCTGCACAAACAAAATTAATAAAGGAGCTGTTTCTTCAAGTTTCACAACAACTTTCTTAACTATTAAAGGGCATTTTATCTAATTTACCATGGAATTTGGTGCAACTTATGACTGAAGTAATTTTTATAACAAAAGAAGGAATATCTGGACAACCAATAGCCGCAAAACTTTTAGCAGATGATCTTGCAAAACATGATATAGATACAAAATTTTTATTTGTGAAAGATGGTGTCAGTTTTTTTAATCGATGTTTAACAATGTTAAATATAGTCAAATTAGTTTTACGTAATAAAAGTAAAAAATTTTTTATAATCCATTTAAATCTTGAGAGTTTGTTTTTGCAATTATTTTTTAAAGTTGAAAATGCAGTATTTGTAAATCATGGAATTAAAGATTTTTCTCAGCCACAGAGTATTTATAGAAATATATTATTGATAATGTATAAAATTTCTTTAAAACGTGGTAATAAAATATTTTTTGTAAATTATGAACAGCATCAACTCCTACAAGGCAGTGACTATCTACCAAATAAAGTTGATTATTGTGGTTTGAAATATAAAGATAGATGCATAGGGGGAGAGTTCTGCTTGCATTCAGTTGGATTTGTAGGACGCAATAATCAGCAAAAAAATTTGTTAGTTTTAGAACCAATAATAAAAAGGCATTCAGACATAGAATTTTTTCATTTATCAGTTGAACCTATATCTTTATTTGAAAAATATAAAAATTATGTACATGTGAAGTCTGAAGAGCGTTCTTGGTTTTTTGAAAATATTGACCTGCTTTTAATGCCAAGTAAATATGAATCTTTTGGAATGGTTGCATATGAAGCATTATATTCAGGAATTTTAGTATTACATTCGGGTGAAGATGGTTTAAGGCATTTTAATAATGGAAAAAATTTGCATGGTAGTTCTATAGATATTTGGAAGTCTGTTGATCTGCATTCAATCGATTACCGCTCTCTAGACTTATATAGCAATGATGTCTCTGAATTGGGCTTATATCGTAACAAATCAATTGAAAAAATTACAAATTACATTTTTACTTTTTATAATAAAATAAAAACTTGATAAAAATTTATTTACATTTTAGTATGATAAAATTATTCATTCATAGTTATTATTAAGACTGAAGGAATAATTTTTTTGTAAACTTTATGTGTGTGGATCAAAATGTTAAAATTTGTTAAATTTATTGGAAAAAAAGCTTCTTTATCTTTGTTTTGTTGTTTTTTATCATCGTTATTTTTAGGTGGATTGGAAATATTTATCGCTTTTTTTATTCAAATTTTTTTATTGAGTTTGGGCTTAATAAATACTGAGTTAAGCTTATTCAATTTTCAGTTGAGCAAATTTTCTATTAACTATGCTATAGCAATTTTAATATTGATTGGTTTTTTTCGATTCTTATATCAGTTTTCCGTCATGCATTTTTCAGTATACTCTGTTGAACTTATTAACACTCGACTGCGATCTGTTGTTGTTTATGATTTATTGTTTAAAAAATCAGAAAATTCTCTTAATGCCTCTGAAGCAAATTTTAAGATATCAGAAATATTTCCTAAAACATTACTGTTTATTCTTAACTTAGTTAATTTTTTAGGCTTCTTTTTGCAATTAGTTGTTTTATTTTTTTGTATGTTTTATAGTTCTTGGAAAGATTCTTGTGTTGCTATTACAGGAATATTTATAATAGGTATTTTGGTTTTGTTTATAAATAAAAGAATAAAAATTATTTCTGATAAAGTGCCAAATGAGCAAAGTGTAATAAACTATAGCCTTTCTAATGTTTTTAAAAATCTTCTTTTTATAAAAATTATGAAAACTGAAAATAAAGAGAATAAATCTTTAATTAATTCAATTTTGCATTATTCTTCTTTTAGTATTAAATGTGGTTTTCTTAATAATTTTTCTTATACTATAACGCCTTTTTTTGGTATTCTTCTTTTGGTTGTTATTGTGTTAACAAGTCAACATGTTTGGTTTACTCCTCCTTTAATATTATTGTCTTTTATATATTTATTAATTCGATTTATTCAATATTTATCAAACTTTGTGAATTCTTATGGTTTTTTAAGTATTTATTATCCACAATATAAAAATGCAATAAATTATTTTTTTAGCAGCTCTGAAAATTTAAGGAATGAAGCTGTTTCTTATGCCAGTTACTTAAAATTTAATGGAAGAATTAAGTTAAATAAACTCTATCAATTTTTAAATGAAGAAAAACATACCTTAACTCACTATAATTCAAATATCATCGAGACTCCTCCTAAAATATCATTTAACAATGTAACATTTAATTACCCAAATTCTGCCAATTCTGTATTTAAAACATTTAATTTTCATGTAGAGAGTGGTTCTCAAATTGGAATCATTGGTCCAAGTGGTTCAGGTAAAAGTACTATTTTATTTTTATTACTTGGTATTTTAAAACCTAGTGAAGGTGATATTAAAATTGATAATTTAACTCCAGAAGAATTTTTAAATAATCCAAAAAATAGAATTGGCTATGTGGGTCCCGATCCGTTTTTAATAAAAGGGTCAATTAAAGAAAATTTATGTTACGGGATTTCTTTTGATGTGAGTGAAGAAGAAATTTATAACGCGCTTGATTCAGTTGCGTTAAAAGATTTTATTGCCTTAAAAGGCTTAGATTATCAAATTGCAGAAGATCAAAGTGGTCTTTCTTCTGGACAAAAACAAAGAGTTTGTCTTGCAAGGGCAATTTTAAATAAGCCGCAACTTTTGGTGCTAGATGAAGCAACAGCAAATTTGGATGATGCTACGGAGCAAGAAATTGCAAAAGTGCTATTCAATCTTAAAAATAAATGCACGATTGTGATTGTGTCGCATAGACCAGGAATTTTGAAATGGGCTGATAAAATTATTACTTTGCAATAAAATTTTACTGCCCTTTTTTCATCATAACAACTTTAATTGTTTTAATTAAAATTTGAATATCTAAAAATAAACTTTGATTTACCAAATATGCCAAATCGTATTTAAGCTTTGTATCGGCGCTGCTATTGTAATCTCCATGAATTTGCGCAAGGCCGGTTACTCCAGGGCGGATGCGTGTGCGTTCTGCATACGCAGGAATTTCTTTTTCAAATTGTTCGACAAACGCAGGACGTTCTGGCCTTGGTCCAATAAAGCTCATATCGCCCTTTAAAATATTGATGAGTTGAGGCAGTTCATCAATGCGTGTTTTTCGCATAAAGTTTCCAAATTTTGTAATTCTTTCATCATTTTTTAGAGCCAAAATTGCGCCGGTATGTTGTTCTGCGTTATGAATCATGCTGCGAAATTTAATAATTTTAAATTTTTCACTGTTTTTTCCTACACGTGTTTGGGTATAAAAAATTGGTCCTTGTGATGTTAACTTAATTAACAATGCAACGAGTAACATTGGAGTGATTAAAATAATTATTGAAACAAGTGATAGAATAATATCAAAAGTTCTTTTAATTATGGTATAAAAAGATATAGAACTATCAAGCTTTAATTCAAGAAGTGGCAAATCATTCACATGAATATGTTTTAAGCGGCCTAGCAAAATTTCATAGTGGTTTGGTACAGTAAAAACTTGTACGCCTTGACGTGCGGCTTTAAAAATTTCAGCAAAAAAATTGTATTGCAAGCTTGTTGTGCTAACAATAATAATAGAAGAGTAAGGGTGGTGTTGTGAGTAGCTTTCAAATTCATTAATGTTTTTTATAGGTATTGTGTTATTATCAGAAATATTAAAAGAATTATTTATAAATATTGAACACACCTTTATTTTATTTAAAAAAGGTTCTTTGCTGAATTCTTTGCTAAATTGTAAACAGCTTTCATAGTCTCCTACTAATACAACATTGCTGATTTCTTTATTTGTAATTTTAAAATAAATAATTCTCCAAGCTAAAGAAAGAAAAAAATTTACTACAAATAAAGTTACAAGATAAGATCTTGGGAAGTTAAAATTTTGACTTAAATAAAGAAAAGAAAATGCAAAAGAAACAATAAAAAAGTTTGGGACTAGTAGTTTATTTGCCCATACAGAAATGTTTGAGGTGTTCCAAATATCATATAGTCCTATTATATACCCACTAAATAAAAATACTAAACTAAATGTAAAGGTAGCCAATAAAAAGTTGATATTTTGACTTAATGCACTAAGTGGAAGTAAATCTTGAAATATAGGAAGATAAATATTGGTTCTTATAAAAAATGCTAAATAAATAGATAAACAAACGCATGCAATATCTATCAGTACAAAAGTTTTTCTTCTTTTAATATGCTTCACATGTATCATAATTCAAAGTTTCCTTATTGTACAAAAGCATTACGTTTAGTTTTTGAAACATATTGATTATTTTTAATATAATATCTCCATAAGTTTTCTTTGCCTTGCGAAATCCCAATTCTAGTAGACGTTTTGATAAGATTTATATCAATAGTTTGGCTTAACTCAAGCCAAAAAGAGTTTTCTTTACAAAACCTTAAACCGTTATGTTCTTTAGTGATTTCAAGATAACGACACAATTTTCCAGGTCCTGAAGCCGCATAGGGAGCTATTGAATTGTGTGGCAATTCTAATGCTCGAATGAGGACTGCTTGGCCACTGCCCTTTGGTCCAGTTACAATATTCATACAATAATACATTCCATAAATAAGGTATACATAGCATATGCCTCCTGCATCAAACATTAGAGCTGTACGTTTTGTTAAGCCTTTTGCAGCATGACAAGCGGGATCTTGTGGCATATAGGCTTCGGTCTCTACTATGATGCCACTTTTTAATTGTCCTGAGGAGGTTTTATGAAAAATTTGCGCCCCTAAGATTGCTGGCGCTACCAAAGTTGCATCCTGGTTAAAAAAATCATTTGTTAACAAAGACATTTTTAAAAAAATTCCTACGTAGCATTTGAAACTCAAATATAAATTTTAAATAACTCTTTTTTAACATTATGTTCCATTTTAAATTGATGAGTGTGTTGTTATTCTTAGTTTATTTAAATCAGAGAATATTATATCACATGATTTTAAAAGTAAAATTGACAAACTCTAATATCTTTACCTCCATGAGTAAAATGATATGTATCGCATTTAAAATTTTGCAATTGATTTACAAAAGCAGACCACGCTTCTTCGCTCGGGCATAATATAAACCCTAGTATATGTTTGTTATGGTTTTTAGCTGTTTTACTCAGTGAGTTTAAATAGTTTGAGATTTTTTTATACAAATTTATTGTATTGGCTTCTTTACCAAGACGTAATCCGTAAGGAGGATTCATCGCAATAAAAAGATTTTGATAGTTATTGTTTTCATCGCAGAGTACTTTTTCAAATTTTAGCATAAACATATTTTCTTCAAGATATGGAACCGTTTGGTTTTCAGTATGAACAAATAAATTTTCTGGTAGAAAAATTTGATTTTCACTTATTGATTTTTGAAATGCGATTAGATTATTTATAAAAACAGAATTCGCTTTGTTTGAATTGTCATTGCATATCATTCTTAGTTTATTTTGCAATTTTTCCTGCACTGCTAAGTTGCAATGTTCCGTTGCTTTTTTTAATAGAAACTCAAAGTTACTTTTTCTAAAAAAAGGTAACTTTTGGAGAGCGTAATCTTTTCTTAATAATGCAGGTGTTATTGTAAATGTTTTTAATAAATACTCAAAAGCAAAAGTTCCTGTTCCAGAAAATGGAATAAAAATAGTATCAGGTGAAAAAGAGTGATTGAGTTTGCTCCCTAACTGAAGACATTTTTCTATACAACATGCAGCAGCGTCTTCACGAAGTGGAGCACTAGCATTTAAAATTTCTTTAAAGCCTCTTTTATAAAGAGGATCGCCAGCAATTGATAAGCTTAAGGTCAGTCTGTCTTTATAGAGATCAGCATGTAAACACGTTGTTTCTTGGGTATTTTCACCTTGAACGATTTCTTTTATCTTGTCACTCAATATTTTTTTTAAAATTTCTTTTAATCCTGTTTCATGAAAAGCTTTACTAGCTACAGAATCGACCTTGAGTTTTAAAGAAATTTGATTGTTAATATATAAGTTCCAATTTACATTGGAACATTTTTTTTGAAATGTTTCTTTGTTTGCGCATTTTCCATTAAAAATAACTAATTTAATATCAGAAATACATTTTGCTCTCATCATTAATTCTATTAAAGAAACGGTATGAATATTTTTAATATAAATTAAATTTTTATTTGTAGTAACTTCTGGAGTAATTTTTTGCGGAAGCCATAAATTATTAAAAATAAAATTAATTTCATCAAATGCGACAGAGCTAAATCCTGGAGGGTAAGTGACAATCGCCTCTTGAGGTTTTCCATAGATATGTTTTTTTACTTGATTTTCTATATTAATCGTATTTATTGTATTCATCTTGATCCTATTTTTTCTTTGTTATAAAATAATTCGCAGTGTATATGATTTTCTTCGTCATTTAAGTAGTGATTTATTTCAATGAAATCATTTTCTTTTAATGATTTATTGAGTGGTATTGCTATTGGGCTCCAGTGAGAACATGCATCAGTTTCGCTAATGAGTGATGATATTGTAATTTCGTCAGTTAAATGAACTCGAAACCAAATTATGGCAATAGCGTTATCCGCATTTTTATTTATGGATAAAGTTTTTATGCCTTTTAGTGGATGTTTCTCTTTAGAATAAACAGGAGGTGGATTGAGCGGTATAGTGCCAAGTTCAACTGCTTTGCCTAAAATAGAAAAATCATTTTTTGTTAAAGGTAACGAAAATGAGATATTATTTAAGTCTAAATTTTCTTTTGCAGTGTTTAAAAAATTTGATAAAAATTTATTATTTGTTAGATTACTATCATCAGGTTTTTGAAAAGCTTGAATTCTATGAAACGCTGAGTGAGAGTGAAGATCGATTATTTGCATTAAAACTGTTAAAGATTTTGGAATATAATTCACATTAAAGTTTATTAATTTAGATGCAATTTCTCTAAGAGTTATAATAACACCTTCTTGAAATGGATCATTTCCAAATAATTCGCTTACAATTAAGTTTACTGTATCGTTAATTTCTACATCAAAACTATTTTTATTATGAAGTTCAAATTTGCTACTATTAAAATTTAAGCCTAATTTTTTAAAGATAGATTTGATATAAAGTGCTGAGTTTGTTTCTTCAATAGCAATCACTTTTTTGGCGCCAAGATTTAAACTTATTGCCGATAGTAATCCTGACCCAGCACCCACATCGAGTACTACCGATTTAGGGGATATAAATTTTTGTAAAGCATTAAAATAATGTTCACAACGCACAATATCTGAGATCATTGTCCATTGCGCCCAAGGGTCACCAAACCCATCATTTTGCATATATTTTTCATTAGAGATTTCAGAATTAATAACTATTCCAGCACCAATTAAATCAAAAATAATATTCTGACATTCGGTTTGAGATGGAAGAGAATTCAGTGTATTTTGAAAACTTTGGGTTAATTGTAGAGAAGTTTTATTTAATGAGAATTTGGTTGTTTTATTTTCAATTAAGCATAAAATTGCAAGAACTTCGGGAGCTATATAAAATTCACCAGAGGAGCTCGATATAGAGGCATACATGTTACCGTCGTTTGCGACACGAACACGTAGTCCTTTTGCAACAGTTAAATTGTTGTAATCGATTAGTTTTTTTTGCTTAGACATAGAGCCCCTTTGTAAGTTAGAAGGTGATCTTTAAATCAACTGCGACTGCAGGTTGTCGCATGGGAAGGTACCAGAATGCAAACAAAAAATATTTTAGAAGCAATTGGAAAAACGCCACTTGTAAAAATTAACAAACTTTTTCATGCGCCAAAAGTCGATATTTATGCAAAATGTGAGTTTCTAAATCCAGGTGGCTCTGTAAAAGATCGAATTGGATATCAAATGGTTATAGATGCGCAAGCGTCGGGTAGAATTAAGCCTGGAGATATTTTGATCGAACCAACCAGCGGGAATACAGGAATTGGAATTGCTTTGGCGGGTGCTGTACTTGGATATCGTGTTATTATCACATTACCCGAAAAAATGAGCAAAGAAAAACAAGTTGTGCTTGAAGCATTAGGAGCAGAAATAATTAGAACTCCAACAGAAGCTGCGTATGACGCTCCAGAAAGTCATATTTCTGTAGCAAATAGGTTGGCCAAAGAGCTACCAAATGCACATGTCTTAGATCAATACTCAAATCCTTCTAATTGTGCAGCACATTATCATTACACTGCGCAAGAAATCATTGATGATTTGGGGGTGGTGCCCGATTATTTCGTTGCTGGGGCAGGAACTGGAGGAACGATTTCTGGAATAGCCAAAAAATTTAAGGAAACTAACTCAAATTGTAAGATTGTGGGCTGTGATCCGGTTGGTAGCATTTTAGGAGGTGGCACAGAAGTTGGAGCATATCACGTAGAAGGAATAGGCTACGATTTTTTTCCAAAAGCGTTAAATTTGAAATTAATTGATTATTGGATTAAAACCACAGATGAAATGAGCTTTATGTGGGCAAGAAGAGCTATTCGTGAAGAAGGATTATTGTGCGGAGGTAGTTCTGGATCCGCATTATATGGAGTAAGTCAAATTTTAAATAAAGTGCCTCAAGGTTCAAAAATTGTTGTTGTATTGCCTGATGGCATAAGAAATTATATGACAAAAATGATAGATAATGATTGGTTAAAGAAAATGAATTTTTCTCAAGCAATATTAAAAAATAATGTATATTCAAAATAACTAAATAATATTTTTGAGGTGAAATGATAGTTAAATTACTTTTCTTTTGCAAAATTAAAATGAGTCAAAATGGAGCAATTATATTTTTTGCTATTTCAAAGAATGGTCTTCCTTCTTTAAAAATTAACATTAATACTGCTAAAATAATTGAAAAATATAAATTGTTAAGTCATTCTGAATTTGATTTGAATGTTTCTAAAAATTTTGAAAATTATTATTTGTTAGAATTTTTTGCAGACTCTTTAAATACTTTACCAAAGCAAATTGAAGAAGCAGATGAAAAAATTATTTTAGAATGGCACACGTTTCCTCTAGCTGTAAAAAGATGTTCAAATGGAAAAGATAAAAATTTTTTACAACTTGCTGTTCAATATATTTCTCATGGTGGCATAGATCAAAGTGTGATTGCTGCGGATTTTGATCAAGAATTTATTAACACCTTAAAAGAAAAATTAGAGAAATAGAAATATTTGCAAGTTTTTAAAATTTTCAGTAGTTTGTTTATAGTTTAAGGTCGTATTTTTTTATAATTATTTTTATTGGTGAGCTTATGAATAAAAAATTTTTTAGAAAAAATGTTTTTATGATACTTGGTTTTTTTGTGTTTATCGCAAATTTTAATCAAGCTCATGCACAATGCGAAGTTGGTGTAACTCTATTTCGTGATACATTGTATGGAGCGGCCGTTGGTGCTGGTGCAGGAGCATTAATTTTAATTGCAAATCAGTCTACAAAATCTATTGCTCCGCAACTTGCGAGCGCCACGTTAGTGGGTGCTGGTGTAGGAGTTATTGTAGGAGTTATTGAGTTGTCTTTTTCAGATTGTTTTTCAAAAGATCGACAAAATGCAAAGTTATTAAAACCCGGTTTTCGAGCACAGCCTTTAATTGGTTTTAATAGTGTAGAGAATAATTTAGATATGAAGTTAAAAAAAGCTGACATATATGAAGAATTAAATAGAATTAAAATTAATGATATGGCATTTGGGGTCACATTAAGTTATACATTTGCTAATTGAGTTTTAAATTTTTTTATACCTATAGTTGAAATTATAGCAATTAAACAGAGAAACATAATATAGATGCTTGGAAATTGATTAAAGTTAGTTGTGTTTGCTATTTTTGCAAAAATAATGGGTGTTAATCCAATAAATATACCATTAGTTGTATTCATTGTTAAAGCTAATGCTGAAGTTCTAATGTGAATTGCAAACATGTTAATTAATAAACTAAAAACAGATCCAACACAACTTCCTAATGCAATGCTTATGAAGATTATAAAAACAGCAAGGCATAAATTATTTTGAAGATTAAATATATAATTAGAAAAAATTGTTAATGTAAATAAAGAAAAAATGCCTGTTAAGTACACTTTTTTTGCTGTTAATTTATCAGATATTTTTCCAAATATAATACAAGATATTGCATTAATAAAAAACCCAATAGTGTTTAAATTTTCTATAAAATTTTGGTCAAAGTGATATTGATTTTTTAAAAAATTACCTGAAATGAGTAAATAATACAAAAAAGCTGTAGACGAAGGAAGCAGTAAAACAATTCCAAAAATTATTTTTAAAAAATCTTTTTTAATTAATTCAAAAAAAGGGATTTTAGGTAGTGAATTGTTTTTTTTATAATTTATAAACTCTGCTGTTTCAATAAGACTTTTTCTTAAGTAAATTCCAATTAGTCCCAAAATTCCGCCAATTGCAAAAGGAAGTCTCCAGCCCCAAGAATTAAAAATATCTTTAGGCATTAAACTATTTAATATTGAGTATATTAATGAAGCAAAAAATGAACCTAATAAAATTGATCCAAATAATATTGATATAGAAAAACATCTTCTATTTTTATTTGAAGATTCATAAATAAAAGCCATTGCACAAGGAGCTTCTCCGCCTAGTGCGAATCCTTGAGCTATTCGTAAACACATTAAAATTATTGGAGCTAAGATTCCTATTTGTTGGTAAGTAGGTAGAAGAGCAATTCCTAAAGTCGGTATTGCCATTAAAAATAAAGTCATCATGAATGGTTTTTTTCTTCCTCCGGTATCACCAAGATGGCTAAAGTAAAAACCGCCGATAAATCTTGCAATATAGCCTGCTGCAAAAATACCAAATGTTTTTATTAATGCGATGGATTGAATTGTTTCATTAAAAAAATGTTGACCAATAATACCAGACATTATAGCAAAAAGAGAAAAATCATAAAATTCAAAAGCGCCACCAAAGGAACAAAAAGCTAACATTTTATTTTCTGAAATAATTATTTTTTTTTGCATATATATTTTCTTTAAATTTTATTTACTGTTGAAAATCCAGATTCCATTCCAATTGTTGTCAATTTGATTTGTTTTTAGATACTCACACCGTTTAATAAATACTTCACTAGGAGCATCTTTTCCATTGTTAGTTAATATTGCATCTTTGAATTTTTGTATAGCATGATCCCAGTTTTTTTCTCGGTATAACGCAAGTCCTTCTTCAAAACGTTGAATAATTTTTATTTTAAAAGAACTTTCGACGCTATTAAAATCGACTACTTCATAAATTCTTACTGGCTCAGATTTTCCTTTTACTTGTATACGATCAAGTTCTCTAAATAAAAATTTATCAGGATAAATTAGTGATTTTTTTGTAAACTCTGAACATATAATTCGAGTTCCATAGTTTTTATTAATTCCTTCTAGTCTCGCTCCTAAATTTACAGAATCTCCTAATACAGTATAGTCAAAACGTTTATGGCTGCCCATATTTCCAACAACCATCTCGCCTGTATTTAAACCAATGCCAATATCTAAAAAAGGAAGTTGTTCTTCATGCCATTTGTTTTGTAAAATTTGAAGTTCTTCAAGCATTTTTAAACTTGAATGAACCGCTCTATCTGCGTGATCGTCTAAATGAATTGGAGCCCCCCAAATTGCCATAATTGCATCTCCAATGTATTTATCAAGCAATCCATTAGAGTCTAAAATAATTTTAGTCATTGGAGTAAAATATTCATTAAGTAATGCAGTTAATTTTTCTGGTGATAATGATTCGCTAATTGTGGTAAATCCTCGAACATCAGAAAAAAATACTGTTAAGAACTTTTTTTCACCGCCAAGCTTTAATTTGTCAGGATTTTCAATCAATTGATTTATTACGCTCGGATTTAAATAGTGTTGAAAAGCGACTTTTACTTTTTTCTTTTCTTTTTCTTCTATAAAGTATTTAAATATTGAAATAGAAAAATAAAGTGAAAGACTTTGTAAATAAAACATGCCAGAATAATACCAGTTCCCATTTCCAAATAAATATTTATTGTCAATATAATAGTAAATGATAATCAAGGAAAAAATAATTAAAGAAGACTTTAGCGCAGAAGATTTTTTAAATAAATATGAAAGTATTATTCCAGAAAATAATAATAATGTTATTTCTAAAAATGGTGCAGAAATTGGTCTTTTCATAAAGTTTTGTGAAATTATATTTTCTACAATTGCTGCATGATGCCCTACTCCATCAAAATTTTCATCAAATGGAGAAGGCCTTTTATCATTTGTTCCTGTACCAGTGCCTCCTAATATAAGTATTTCTGGAATTTTTTTGGGTAAGTTATTATCGTAAGCATCTTTTAATGAAATTTGAGGAATATTTACAAAATTTCCGTAGTGGTTTATTAATAGTTTTCCATGACCTTCATAATAAGTAGGAATGTTAATTAAAGGATTTTGGTTATTTGTTGGGTATAGATCAATTGAGTCAATTCCTGTATGATCAAAGTTGATAACAATTTGACTCGATAAATAGTTTGCAGATAGGGCAAGCGCGAGGCTTGGAACCATAACAGGTGGGCCCACTGTTTTTTGAGAAGAGTCTATTGGGTTTATAATTTTTACAAGTCCACTGGCACGAATTAATCCATCTGCATCTGGTGCATTATTCACAAATCCCATACTTTTAGACTGACCAGAAATTAATGCAGTGTTTGTAACAACACCGGGGCTATAAAGATATTTATAATTATTAATACTCATACCAGTTGGAAAGTTTATAAAATCAATTGCAGAATTTTTTAAACGCTCATAGCTAGATTTCCAGTCATATTTTGAACTAATAATTTGCTTGTAATTTTCAATATAATAAAAACCTTGAACTATAGAACCATAGTTATGAATACTGTTTGCGAGAGATATATCTCCTGGTGTATAAGTTAACATATTTTGTAATTCTGCTTTAAAATTTAAATAATTTAATTGTTTATTTTGAAATAAATGTTCAATTTCGTAAATAGACTCTTCAAGTAATCTATGAGATGGTTCTGTAAAAAACACATCAAAACCAATCCATTTTACACCTGATTTTTTTAAATTATCAAAAGCCTTTTCATAAATTCCTCTAGGAAAAGGCCAGCGACCAAACGCTTCAATACTTTTGTCATCAGCAGCCAGAACGCCAACAACTCCGCTCATTGGTTTTTGCCCTCTTAGCTCAAACCTCATGTCGTAAAGAACTCTTTCAATGTAGCCAACAATATCTATTGAGTTTCTTGGATATCGGTAATGATTTAGCAGCAAAAAAATACATAAAGCCGTAAAGGTTAAGCCAATTTTAAAAGGAAATTGATTATTTATAAATTTAAGGATTTTTTTAATCAACAATGAATTGTTAAAATTAAGAAATTTAAATAATTTGTTCATTTTATAAGATCTCTAAGTATTTTAAATAGCTACATTACATAATTTTATAATTGGATAATTTTTACATATGGGCAAAATTTTTATATTAAGCCAAAATAATTAAATTATAAAAAAAAATTATTATTTAGTTATTTGTCAAATTATTAAATTTATATAAATAATTATCGTAGTAAATTTTTATCGGTCAAATAATCATTATAATATATATTTTATAAAAAATAATAAAACATCCATTTTTTAGTGCTTTTGGTAAGTTATTTTGTGTTTAATATATTTTTGGGAATATTGTCTTTTGAGAAAATATTTTTGGTTATGGAGTTTGATAAAACTAATAATATTAATATATTATATGGTTTTTTTACATTATATGATACAAATTTTTTTTCAATTATGAGTTAGACTCTTGCATAACTTTTTTTAATATATTAGATAGATAGTGTAACGTATTAAATTGATTATATTTAAAATTTATTTTTGCTTTTGTTTTACGCTTGTAAAATTTTATAATAAAATTAAAATAGTTTAAACAAAATATTATGATGAACACAATATTTTAATTTCAGTATGGGATGATTCTATAATGAAAATTTCTATTAGATATATAATTATTCAATTAGTAATAATAATATCAATAATTTCTTGTAAAAGAAATAATGATGACGCAGATCTTCAGGAAGCATTTATTAAACCAAAAATATATTTATTTAAGCAAGGAGACGGTGCAAAAAATAGATTACCTGAACATATAGTGATTATTGGTGAATATTTAAATTGTATTGGTAAAATTGATAGAGAAAAGTGGAGTATAAGCTCTTATTCAAATTTGGCAAGTAATGAGTTACTAATTATAAAAAAGGATGATACACCCTGCAGGTTAGAAATTTTAGAAATTAAACTATTAAATTCAAAAAATAGAGATTTAGGTTATAAATTAGTTGAACATAAATTAAATTTAATAAACTCTCCAACAATGAGTGTAAAAAAGAAAAACAGCAATACTTTAAGAATAAAATTAAATTATTTATTAAATGTAGAAAAAAATAAAATAATTCATGCCTATATATTTGATACTCTATCATCATTTAATTTGTCAATTAATGAAAAATTGCATAAATTTGGTCTCGACATCGAGAGCGAAGATGGTGTAGAAAATTTTGAAGTTGGATTTGAGAAATTTTTGTTTAAAAAATTTAAGTTAATTAATAATAATGATTTACCAATTATTTTTTTAGGTCTTTCAAAAAAAGAAACATACAATTCTACTTGTGATAAAAATTTATTATTAAATAAAGGTGATTCTTGTGTTTCTGAGGTTTTAATTTCACCAAGAAATCTTTTAGATGAAGAATTGACAATTACTGCAAATTATCAATTGCATAATAAAAATATTGAACTTGCCGCTAATACAAAAAAGAAAATTACAGTTAATTCAATTAACAAAAATAATCATATTGATAATGATTCCATGTTAAAAGATAGGTTGGTGTGATCCCCGAAAAGTGGACGGTTAAATATCATAATTTTTTTCATACTCTAATGGTGCAAGATAATCAAGGGCAGAGTGCGCACGAATTCGATT
>QOVW01000018.1 GCA_003339605.1 Spirobacillus cienkowskii
AATCGAATTCGTGCGCACTCTGCCCTTGATTATCTTGCACCATTAGAGTATGAAAAAAATTATGATATTTAACCGTCCACTTTTCGGGGATCACACCATGTGACTTCTCTTTTAGCTCCAGATTATAATATTAAAGAAGAACAAGTAGAATTATATTATGGTTTAAAAGATTCAAATTATTATGATAAAGTCTTATATGAAGGGCATTATACATTTGAAAGCCAAAAAATTCCCGGTAAATTTTACTTTATTGTGTCAGATAATGAAAATATTGAAAATATTGATAAATTAAATAATTTATTTGAAAAATATTCTTTAGAAAATTCTGGAAGATTAGTAAGAATTGCCTCTGCTTCAGAAAAAAGTGTAGTTCAAATTAGCGCTAAGAATATTGCAAATTATGCAGATTTTCCAGATAAAGTCCAAATTAATGATCAGCTAAAGGCTAAAATTATTTTTGTAAATGCAGATGAAGTTTCTAAAATTAATTCATATATAATTTTTAATTTATCGTTAAGGATTACAAATTAATTATATTACTTTCATTTTGTCCAATTTTGCTCCCGTAGCGCCCTTCTTTGTTGAGCGGCGCTATAGCGTTCTTTTTGCTTTTCTGTTGTAATTACTAAATCTGGAACTTTAATTGCTTTTGAGTTTTCATCAACTGCTACCATAGTAATATAACTTGATAGCACATGAGTAAATTTTCGTGTTTTCGTATTTTCTGCTATAACTCTAATTCCTACCTCCATTGATGACTTGCCAGTGTAGTTTATACTCGCAAAAAAAGTAACTAACTCGCCAACATGAATTGGATTGCGAAAAAAAACTTGATCTACAGAAAGAGTTACAACATAACTTCCTGAATACCGAGATGCACATACATATGCAACTTGATCTAGTAATTTTAAAATATGACCACCATGAACTTTTCCAGAAAAATTTGCCATATCAGGAGTCATTAGAACGGTCATGACAGTAGTTGTTTCGCTGTCTATTGAATTTTGCATTTTAGGGTCCTTTATTGAAATTAATTATATTATAATTGATTTCTAAGTTCCCTGCAAACTACTGACGAATAGTGAATTTTTAGTACATAAGTTAATTAATTCATTTGTAGGAAATTTTTTTTCATCGAGTGATTTAATTGACAGCGAAGGAGTTTTTAAAAAATCAAATATATCTTTAAACTCATTTTGATTTGATCCTGGAAAGAAAATCAAATTATTATTTTGTAAAGTTGATAAAATATTATAAAGTAAAATTACTATAAATTCTGTTTTTATAAAATACGGAGAGTGAATAACATTTTGAAAGTCATCTCCTTTGTCTAAAAAACACAATGAAACAATTTTATTTTCTTTACAAAGTATATAAACTGACATGTTTTTAATTTTTACTATGCTTAAAAATTCTAAAAAAGATAATATTGTTTCGCTTCTTGGGGCGTTTTTAACAATAAACCTCCATATGCTAGATTTTTCTTGAAAATTAATCTCTGAAATATTTTTAAAATACATAAAAGAATAATCGCTTATGCAATACTTATTTTCTATATTCTTAATTGTATCAATTAATGAATTAAGATTTTTTTTTCCTGAATGATAGCTTCCAATTGGGGCTAGAAACATTTGCCCTGCGTATTTATAGTTTAAATAAGAATATAATTTTTGATTATCAGCAAATAAAAAAACAAAATCCGCCGAGTTTTCTTTAGCTTTTTCTTCGGCTAGATTTAAAGCAAATTGTGCTATGCCAAGATTTCTCATTTTTGGATGAGTGCAGACACTTCCAATACAGTAAGCGCTGAGCCTTGTGTTATTAAAACTAAATGAATATGGATAAAGTGAACAAAATGATGCAAGCTTATTTTGGTGTTTAATACAAAATAAATATTCCTTATTTTGTATATCAAAAACTTGAGGAAAGTTTTGAATATAATCTTTTTTTTGAAAACAAATATCAGTCAGCAATTTGATTTCGTCAATTGAAACATTAAAATCCCGAAAATATTCTGCCACTTTATCTTTATTAGTTATTGTTTTTCCCTTCATTTAATGATCCTATTTGTTCTCCCATTTGTACCAAAGATTCAAAACCTTCTTGAGAGCATTTAATTATATCATCATCAAAAGACATCACCCCATTTTCAAAAAAGAAAATACATGTACTACCACCAAATTTAAAAAATCCTTTTTCGTCACCCTTTTCAACTTGCATATTTGGCCTATAGGTTTGTACAATAGTTCCAACAAATAAAGCACCAACTTCGATTATTAATACTTTCCCAAACATGTCAGAATCTAACTCACAGATCGTTCTTTTATTTAAGCAGTATACAGGTATTTTTTGTTCTAGCGCATAGGGATTTACAGAATGCAGTAATCCTGGAATGGTTTTTGTAATGCCTGCTTTACCTGAAATTGGAAAATGAAATCTATGATAATCAGATGGACAAAGTCTTAATATTCCACAAGAACCATTTTTAAATCGCTCAGTTAAACTTTCATTTCCATTAAATAAATCAATTAACTTAATTGGTGCCCATTTAATATTAGAGATAGTTGTTTCGTTGATTTTTGGATAAACTAATAGACGACCGTCTCCAGGAGATATAATTGAGTTTTGTGATCTATTAATGGGTCTCGATCTTGGTTGTAACTTTCTTGCAAAAAAATCATTAAAAGAATTGTATTCAGATATATCTTTTTCACATTCTGATACGTTAATACCCATTAAATTAACAAATTCTTCAATTTTGTGTTTACTTGCTCCTGAATCATTATAGGCTCCATAAATATTGCTAATCCATTTGTTTGTTAAAAATTTTTCAGTAAATGCTGTTGCTGTAGCATTGCCATAAAAAATTTTCATTGCGTCTTCGCCATATACTTTTTCAATAAATTTCTCGCCACTTTCTCGTTTTACAACTTTAATTTGCTTTGTTGTACTACCTAATATCGATTTAAACATTATATTTTTATCCCTAAATAATTTTCTTTTAGGTTAAATAACCTATGTTATCTATGCCTTACAAATTACTAACAGTAAATGCCCTTGAAACTATTTTACTTCCATTTGATCCGCTTCCTGGTCCTAATCTTATTAAATGGTCTGAAAATGCTTGAAACATTTCATGATGCTCAGCAATGACAAATGTATGACCATCTTTGCATCGTAGCAATAATGAGCTAATTAGTCTTTCAACGTCTTTTTCTGATAGACCACGAGTTGGTTCGTCAAGAATACAAAATAGCTTTTTACTAGATTTGGCTAAGGCGGCTGCTATTCTTAGTCTTTGTGCTTCTCCCCCAGACATAGAAGTTGTGGTAAATCCAAGAGGAATATGCCCTAGTCCAAGTTCACATGCCAAATTAAGTGGTTTTTGAAATTCAGGATATTTTACAAGCAATTCTAAACATTCATGTAAACTTGTAGTTAGCCAAGTATAAATATTTCTACCGAGCCATTTTACCTTAAGAACATCATTTCTATACCGCTTCCCATTACAGTCGGGACATATTTTTTCAACTTCTCCAAGAAAAAATAAATCTTCCTGAATGACGCCTTTTCCATTACAAGTATTGCAACCTCCTGCTCCATTAAACGAAAAATCTGAGGAGCTAAAACCTAATTTTTTTGATTCGTTACTTAATGCAAAATATTTTCTAAGTGCATCCATTATTCCTAATACTGTAGCAGGAACACTTGTTGAAGTTCGATGTAACGCTTTTTGTTCAACGCTAATTAATTCTGTAAATTGAAAAAAATCTTTAGGAAACTCAAAATTATCCCATAAACCTATTTTTGAATCGATATCAAAATTTTCATTATTATGAG
Organism: Spirobacillus cienkowskii; assembly: GCA_003339605.1. Taxonomy (GTDB): domain Bacteria; phylum Bdellovibrionota_B; class Oligoflexia; order Silvanigrellales; family Silvanigrellaceae; genus Silvanigrella; species Silvanigrella cienkowskii. The sequence goes on from QOVW01000018.1 coordinate 3,841, forward strand.
TATTATATTCTTTGTATTTTTCAATTGCAGCTTCAATGCCATATCTAATTAAAGTAGATTTTCCTGAGCCACTTGGCCCTGTTATAACATTTAACTTTTCTGTTGCAATTTCTATATCTACTTTATTAAAATATAATGCAGAAAAATTTTTAATAAATAGTGATTTTTCTTTTGCAAAAAAACGACTTTTTTCAATATCATCTTTTTTAAATTTTTTATCTTTGGAAGAGCTAAATTTTGTAATAAATGATTGAGGTATGTTGTGAACTAATGGAATAATCTTCCCACCATTTTCACCGCCTTCTGGACCAAATTCAATAATAATGTCTGATTCGGTTACGAGATCTTTATCGTGATCAACAATAATAACTGTGTTACCTAAATCTCTTAGCTCTTTAATGCAAGAAACTAAGGCTGGAATTTCAGTTTTGCCTAGGCCAACACTTGGTTCATCAAGTATATAAAGAGCATCTGTAAGTCCATTTCCAATAACTCTTGTTAGTAGCACTCGTTGATATTCACCGCCTGAGAGGGTTTTACAACGTCTAAATAGTTGGGCAGAACCTAAACCTAGTTTATTTAAAAGAGTTAATTTATTAAAAGTTTCTTTATAAATTTCTGAGATAGAGTTGAGTCTTTTGTGAAATTTTTTTTCGACTTCAAGACTTTGCAGCCAAGTAAGAGTATCTTTTATTTCTAGTTGAAATATTTCATGATAAGTTTTGTTATTACATATAGCATTTCTACCAGACTTTCCTAAGCGAGCTCCATGGCATTCTGGGCAGGTGATGTATTTTCTATATTTTGCAAGCAAAATCCTTGAGGTGCTTTTATATCTTTCCTGTTCTAATGTTTCAAAAAATGAATTTATGGAAATAAACTCATTTTTTTGTTTTTTTAAACTATTCTCACCATTCCAAATTAAATTTTTATTTTCATCGCTCAATAAAGAATAAGAGGTATTAATATTAATATTTCTTTTCTTGCATTGATTTAAAAGTTCTGTATTTATCCATGAAAAAGTATTAGAGCTCCAAGGTTTAATTGCACAATTTTTTAATGATAGATTTGGATTTGGTATTATTTTTGCTTCGTCAAGAATAGGGATATTACCGAGTCCATTGCATTTTTTACATGCTCCAAGTGCAGATTGCCAATCTAAATCATTTGATTGAATAATGCTTGTATTTTGATTGCATTTCTTGCAAAAAGGTTGAACATATAAAGTTATTTCATCATTTAATATTTTTTTAGAATTAACAAGTTCGCATATTTTGATAAATGTAAACTTAGGAGAAAATTTAACTTGAGACCATATTGTTTCAACTCTATTTAAAATTTCGTCGTCATCTGTTAAAGAGTTAATTCTATCAAGAATAATTTCGCATTCTAAAGGAAATTTAAATTTATTTTTATTATTGTAAAGTTCTTCAATTGAGTGAATTTCATCTTCAATTAGTAATCTTGTATAGCCCTCAATAGTTAGATTTTCAACTTTATTATTATCAACGATTTTATACGGTACAGATACTATAAAAGTTTTATTTTGTTTTTGTTTTTTGTGGTTACATAAAAAATTGTATAATTCTGACGAGTGATTGCTGATAACTGGGCTTCCGCAATTTGCGCATGATGGTTCCATTAGTGAAATAAATAATGTTTTTAGAGGTTCAGCCAAATCGGCAGATGTTGCAATTACACTTCTAGGGTCTCCTGTTCTATTAGTTTGCTTTAGTGCAATTGCTGCAGGTAAATTATCAATTTTATCAAACTCCCCCTGAGGTAAGCCTTGCAAAAATTGGCGCTCATAAGTGCCAAGAGTTTCAATAAACCTTCGCTGAGATTCTGAGTACAGTGTATCAAATGCAAAACTGCTTTTACCACTTCCAGATACACCAGTAATACTAATCCATTTTTTTAAAGGAATTTTAACATCAATGTTTTTTAAATTATGAGTTTTAATTCCTGTGCATAAAATATATTCATTATTTTTTTTCATATTTTTTCTGTCATAGTAAGTAAGTAAATTAAAATACAACTTAAAGTTAAAAATTATTTTTTCTAATTGTCAAGAATTTTGAAATCCATTCATTATCTAAGCCAAGAAGCTCATCTTTTGTTCCTTGACCAATAATTTGACCATCCTTTAGTATAGCAACTTTGCTAGAGAAACGAAATGCAAAATCTAAATTAGAAGTGACACTTATTATTGTAGTACCTGTATTTTTTGCAATTGAATGAATCATATCAATTATAACAGTTGTTGTAACTGGATCGAGTCCTGCAGTGGGTTCGTCGAGTAAAACAAGTTCAGGGTCTGTCACTAAAGCACGAATGACCCCAACTCTTCTTTTCATTCCTCCTGATAATTCTCCAGGAGATTTATTTGCAGATTTAAGAAGAGAAACTTGATCTAAATATGCTATAACTCGTTCTTCTTGTTCCTTTTTATTAAAATTTGTCATATTTTCTAAAGCAAAAAGTATATTTTCTCTTACTGTCATGAAATCAAACAATGCTCCTTGCTGAAATGCTGTACCTATTTTTTTAAAGAGCGTTGTTTTTTCATTATAATTTAAAAAATTAATATTTTTTCTAAAAATAGACACATTTCCTAATTGCGGTTTTACAATTCCTAATATAACTTTAATTATAGTTGTTTTTCCCGAACCTCCAGGTCCGAGAATCGCTAACGTTTCTCCCTTATTAAGGTTTAAATTAAAGTTTTGAAGGACGGGTTGATTTTTTACAAATTCAACTTTTATGTTTTGAAGAGAAATGATATTTGAGCTTTCCATATTGCCTCCTTAGGGCATCATGGCAAATATTATGTTAAGAGTTAAAATATTGCAATTAATTGTTTAAGTTTAAGTATTTCTTAAATATTAAGGTTTAGCAATTTTTTAAAAACTATTGTTTTCATTATTAAACAGATTTGAGTGTAAAATGAGAAGTATTTTTTGTAGTTATTTTAATTATTATATTAAGATTATTTTAATGTTTTTATCTATGATTATTTTTGATTATGCGTCTGCAATAGATGGAGAAGTTAGTCATAAATTAAGCAAAGTTGAAAAAATGTTACTTAATATCAAAACACCTGATCAAGCTTGTAAAATATTAAATAAAAAAATTGTTTCATATATTGATGCAATTTTTTTTGTTAAAAACTGTAAACTAATGAAAATTACAGATCCAGAAGTTTCAAATAAGTTAGTCCAAATTCATAAAAAAGAGGTTATTAATTTGCCTCCTGATTTGTATGCTAAAATGCAGTTATCCAAAGATTATACTTATTTTGATTATGATAAAGATTTTAATGACGATTCTGAATTTGATTTAGCAAGTCTTTGTGAAAAATATAATAACAATATTGTAACCTCAAATAATTTTAATTATTATTATATCCAAAATTGCAAAAAAAGAATTTTTAATAATGAAAAGGATTTATTTTATTTTTCAAAAAAAAGTAACCCCATTTTTTCTTTAAACCCAAGAGCACTATCAATTTTTCCAAATGGTAAGCCAATTATTGTTGAGAAAAAGAATGATGAAAGTATTTTTGTAGTCTCTGAATCTGAAATTAAAAAAAATCTTCCTCCTAAAAAAGTATTATGTAAAAATTTAGAAAATAAAATTGTATCATTTCATGATAGTATTTTTTTTCTTTCTAAGTGTCAGTTATATGTAATTAAAGATTTTAATCTTGAAATACAAAAGAAAGCAGATAATTATGGTGGCATTAAGGAGTTATCCGTTCAGCAAGCAATTGGAATTCCTCAAGTTGGTTTTATTAGCAGCAATGATGTAATAAAAAAAATGAGATAAATTACTCATAAAGCATTTTAATTGTTATACCGCTTATTATGTTCTTTTTGGGCCAAGTTTTTAAACGTTGCATTCCTGGCTTAAACCAATCATTACCGTATCCCACAGCAATAATTTGCGTTTGGTCTAATTCAAAAGTGTTTGCTAGAAATTTTAATACAGCTTGTGCTCTCATTAAACTTTCAATTCTTAAATCTTCTCGATTGCCTGATGTTAGCACATATCCTTCAATTATTAATCTACCTCTTTTGTTTTTAAATATTTCAAATATTTCTTTTAAAAGTTCTTCACCTTGTTTTGATATTTCGTAAGAAAATTGATTTAATTCAGAGCTAATAAAAATTTCTTCAGATGCGAGTTCTATTTTAGGGCTAATTGCGATTTTTTTATTTATTACTTTTTGTAATGGAAACACGATGTCACCAACCATTGGCCTCCAATATAAATTTTTTGTTTCTACAAGGTGATTAAATGTTTTATCTGATTCTATGGATTTGGTATCAATTCCATGAATTCTTGCTTCTACATTGTTGCCATTTAAATTTTCTACATTTCCTTTACCAAGAAAAACCCATTTACCAGGAGGTAAACACCTCATGATTTGTACTTCTCCACCTAGTGTTGGTTTTAAATAATGTGCTAATTCTGTTTCTATTTGATAATTCCATCCCACTTTGTATTCATTTGGATTATCTGTTCGTTGCGAATAATTTATTTTTATTGTTTTGACTTCATCAGCGCCTCTTGAGTAGCAATTTTCTTCAGAATAAGTTTTATGAGAGAAGTTATTAATATATAATTTTGGTATGTTTAAATACACAACAGAATTTGCTGCAGTATATGCATAGCATTGAATATATAATGAAAAACTTAAAATTATTATTATGAATTTTGCACATTTGTAAATCATTGTATTAGCAGTTTCTCCAATTTATACTTGATTCTGTCTTCTCTTTTCGGCAACCTGCAGAAGCTAGGCTAGACATCAATGCCTCTTGTCAATTTCTTGTATTTGTAGGAAAGATTTGTGGAATGAAGAAAGTTGGAACAATTATAGATAACCTTAGAAAAGGAGGTAAGGCTCCTGAGAGACATAGTAACCCTTATCTAAATGAAGTTTTAAATTTAGACGAATATTTGTATACTGCTCAAGAACTTAAAGAAAAATCTTCAATTTTTGCAAATAGCAGTCGTCCATTGGTTTTAGAAATTGGATGTTATATGGGAAAAAATGTGCTTGAGATTGCTCAGCAAAACCCTCATTTAAATATTTTAGGAATTGATATTACATATAAAAGAGTTGTAAAAGCAGCTAAAAAGCTTAAAAATTTTAATATACCAAACGCTAAGATTGCTATATGTGATGCAAGAATGTTATTTACTGAAATTATTCCAGATCAATCGTTGCATGGTGTTTGTATTTTCTTTCCAGACCCTTGGCCAAAAGATAAGCACGAAAAAAATAGATTGCTTTCTAGTCAATTTATTGAAAATCTTTTAAAAAAGCTCACTCCTAATGGTTTTCTATGGTTTAAAACTGATCATAAATTATACTTTGAAGAGACAAATAAATTATTATTAAATTTGGGGTTTGAGCAAGACTTGAATAATACATTACAACCAAGTTTAATTTTAGGAGGTCCTTACGAAACTGCGTTTCAAAAAATATTTACTCAAAAAGGAGTGCCTTTTTTTCAAAGTATATATCTTAAAAGCAGGGTTTAATTGATATGAATAATGAACGTATTGATAATTTGCTAAATTCTAAAATCGCACAAAAAGCAGCTTTAACGGCAGCAATTTGTGCAGCTATTTTAGCATTAGGAAAATTAACACTTTACTTTATTACAGGATCTTTAATTGTTGCATTATCAGCTTGGGATAGCACAATTGATATGATAGTCAGTCTTGTTAACAGAAAAATTGTTAAATTTTCAAGGCTAGATGCAGATAGCAATCACCCTTATGGACATGGACGAGCAGAAAGCATTGCAGCTTTAGGTCAAGGTTGTTTAATAATTGGTGGTGCAATTGGTATAATAGCTTCAAGTTTTAGTCAAATATACGATCATTACTCTGGACATAATATTTTAAAAAATCATACGGATTGGAGAATATTAGTATTCTTTTTATTTGCAGCACTTGTTAGTATTTTTGTAACAAAAATGTTAAAACGGAATGGAGATAAGCTAAATAGCCCCGCTTTACTTGCTGATTCTGAGCATTATAGAGTAGATTTTATTACAAATATATCTAGTGGGTTTGCTATTTTATTGGTATTAATAAGTGAAAATCCAGTTTTGGATCCTATTATTGCATTTTTATTTGCTTTATATATTATATATGGAGCATTTGGATTAATAAAAACAAGTATTAATGAACTGATGGATCATGATATATCCGAAGATATTAAAATTAAAGTATTAAAAAAAATTAAAGAAATTGATCCTAGAATTATTGACGTTCATAGGTTTAGAGGAAGAAAAATAGGTCATAAGTATTTTTTTGATTTTCATGTCACTTTACCTGTGTCTCTTTTGTTTTCTGAGGTTCATGAGGTTATAGAAAATATTGAAGAAATATTAACTCGTGAATTTGATAGTGACGTCATTGTTCACGCCGATCCAGATAGTGCTATATAAAATGAAATTAAATAATGAAATTACAAAATTAATTAATAAATATAATGTTGAAGTTTTTAGAATCTTTTCTTTTGAAAATGAGCATAATCATATTATTAAAAAAGACTTACCTGCTTTTGAAAAATGGCTTAATGACAACGCAAATGCTGAAATGGATTTTTTAAAAAATAATATTGAAGTTAGAAAAGATCCTAATTTAATTTTAAAAAATGTAAAAAATGCAATTATATTTTTGTTTCCTTATTCGGCTGGTCATCGAGTAAGAGGTAAAGGTAAAATAGATTCAGATAATTTAAAGTTTGTTTTTAACAAAAATTCAATTATTTCTAAAAAGTTAATTTCTCGTTATGTATTTGGTAAAGATTATCATAAGGTAATAAAAAAATATTTAAATAATATTTCAAATGATATAAATAATTATTTTAATGATAAGTATAGTTTTCGTGCTGTTGTTGATTCTGTACCATTTTTTGATAGAGCTTACGCAAGAGAATCTGGAATTGGATTTGTTGGTAAAAATACTATGTTAATTAGACCAGGAATGGGCAGCTTTTTTTTTGTTGCAACTCTTTTAACAACAGCTCCTATTGAACTGCTTAAATATAAATCAGAAGATTTAAGCAATAGAATTTTGTCTTTGGATTGTGGTGATTGTCAAAAATGCCTTGATTCATGCCCTACCCAAGCATTTAAAAAACCCTACTATTTAGATGCAAATCGATGCTTATCATACTTAACTATTGAGCATAGAAATCTTGTATCAGAAGAGTATATTCCCTTTTTCTCAAATACAATTTATGGCTGTGATATCTGCCAAGAGGTTTGTCCATATAATTTTGTAACCTCTGACTTTAAAATTTTAAATGAGTTTTCTAATTTTCATAAGCCTTTTTTAACAATTGATGTTAAAGATATTGCTTTAATGGATATGTCACAATACGAAAAGTGGTTTGGAGGAACAGCAGCGACAAGAGCTAAATATGAAGGTTTGGTTAGAAATGCCTTATATCATTTGCATGCTACTTCTAGTCCAGATATAAACGAAGTATTAAATAAGCTTGAGTTTTCTTCTTATGAGATTATTTCAAGAACTGTAAAACAAATTAGAGAATTAAAAGTTTCTAAGGATAAATGAAATGTTTCTCAAAAAAGTAATAATACATTTTCTTGTTATTATAATTTTAAGTATGTCTTGCCAGAGTTCAAATACATTGCCCTCAGGAATTCAAACTGGTTATGAAGCTATAAATCCAGCTTCAATAATTGCTGTACCTGTTTTTATTATACCTGATCCTTCAAAAAACTCTTCTATTGATCTTGCAATTTTAAATACTCATCAATTGGCTTCTAAAATAGAAAATAAAATTATTCTGTCATTCAAGGGACAGCCTAATATTAATGGACATTCTTTTAGTGCTGTTAGCAAATTTATTGGAAATAAATCACCCAATATTATAGATGATCTTAGTAATTCGATAAAACTAGTATCTGCTAGATTTTTCTCTGATGAAGCTAGTATTAGAACTAAAATTACATCCTCGTGTGTACTTAGAAAATCATTTTTAGAATTTTATAGTTACTGTTTAGCTCCAGAAAAACGTTGGCTTGATAACTTAAATCTTCTTTCTAGTCAAATTATTAATGCAGATTCTGCTTTGTTAGCCTTTATAAATAATATTCAAGCAGATGTCAAAGATGGATCTTACCAAATTACGGGAGACTTTTCTGTTTTATTGGTTGATACAAATAATGGGAAATTAGTTTGGGGAAATAATGTTTCATTAACCTTAACTAATCCTCAAGACAAAAAATCTTTTCCTGAGTGGGAAGATTTAATTGATAAAGTTTTTAATAATGAATTCTGGAAAAACTTTCCTGGACGTATTGAAAAATGAGGTAAAAAATGTCGTCAATTAAAAAAGAAATCGTTCGTAAAAAAGAATTTACAACAGCTTCTAATTATATAGTTGATGAATTATATTATCCTAATAATGCAAGAAATGAAATACAATTTTCGGAAAATATTGGTTTTCCTGGAGAATATCCCTTTACAAGAGGTATTCATGAAAAAATGTATAGAAGTCATTTTTGGACTATGCGGCAATATGCAGGTTTTGCAACTGCAGAAGAAAGTAATAAAAGATATAAATATTTATTGAACCAGGGTCAAACTGGTTTGAGTGTCGCTTTTGATTTGCCTACCCAAATTGGATACGACTCAGATAGTCCACAAGCAGCTGGAGAGGTAGGAAAAGTAGGAGTTGCAATAGACACTCTTGCAGATATGGAAGTTCTTTTAGATGGTATACCTCTTGATAAAATTTCCACATCAATGACCATCAATGCTTCTGCGGCGGTGTTGTTGGCTTTTTATATTGCAGCTGCCGAAAAAAGAGGTATCTCTGCAAAAAGCCTAAGGGGTACAATTCAAAATGATATCTTAAAAGAGTACATCGCTCGTGGGACTTATATTTTTCCGCCTGTTCATTCTATGAGAATTATAACCGATATCTTTTCTTTTTGTAAGGAACATGTTCCGCAATGGAATACCATTTCTATTAGTGGATATCATATACGTGAAGCAGGAAGTACTGCTTCTGAAGAAGTAGGTTTTACGTTATCCAATGGAATTGCCTATGTGGACGCGGCAATGAAATCTGGGTTAAATATTGATGAGTTTGCTCCTAGATTATCATTTTTTTTTAATAGTTTCACAGACCTGTTAGAAGAAGTGAGTAAGTTTAGAGCTGCAAGGCGTGCATGGGCCAAAATAATGAAAAACCGTTTTGGCGCGAAAGATCCAAAAAGTTTGATGTTACGATTTCATACTCAGACTGCTGGTTCAACGTTAACAGCGCAACAGCCTGATAACAACATTGTAAGAGTAACTATTCAAGCTCTTGCTGCTGTGCTTGGGGGGACGCAAAGTTTACATACTAATAGTAGGGATGAGGCTCTTGCACTCCCTACAGAAGAATCAGCTAGAGTTGCTCTGCGAACTCAGCAAATTATTGCTTATGAAAGCGGAGTTGCAGAAACAGTCGATCCTTTGGCTGGAAGTTATTATATAGAAGAAACGACCAATCGAATTGAAAAAGAAATTTTTGAGATTATAAATAAAATTGATTCTATTGGAGGAATGATTAAGGCAATTGAAGTGGGATATGTTCAGGCTGTTATTCAAAAATCCGCATATTCTTACCAACAAGATATTGAAGCTAAAAAAAGAGTGATTGTTGGGGTTAATCAGTTTGAGATAGAAGAGCCAGAATTATCTGGTCTTTTAAAGATTGAAAATTCTGTGGAAGTTAATCAAGTAAATTTTGTAAAAAAAATTAAGCAGACTAGAGATAATCTGGTTGTTAAAGAAGTTCTTGAAGATTTAAAAAAAATTGCAGAAACTAAAGAAAATATAATGCCTCAAATAATTAAGGCAGTTAAGGTTTATGCAAGTGTAGGCGAAATTTGTAATGTTTTAAGAGAAGTATTTGGGGAATATAAGGAAAATATTATACTATGAGTTCAAATTGTAAGGAGTTAAAAGAAGCGCGTAAAATGTTTCCGGTTATTAGTGTGAATTATGCAAATCGTGCTCCAATAAATAGACCAACTTGGGATCAGTATTTTTTAGAGATTGCAGCAGCGGTCGCAAAGAGAAGTCATGATGGTGAAACTCAAGTTGGAGTTGTGATCGCAGATGAAAATAAAAGAATTATGGCGACAGGTTATAATGGGTTTCCACCAGGTAGCGACGATCTCAGTTTGCCTAACTTGCGTCCAGATAAGTATCCTTTTATGGTACACGCTGAAGTCAATGCGATTGCTGCATCTCGTCAAGATTTAAGGGGAAGTACACTTTATTGTACATTTAGCCCTTGTCGTGATTGTGCAAAAGCTATTATTACTGCTGGGATTAAAAATGTAGTATTTAAGAATTCTTATAACAATGATGATTATTTGTTTGTCATGAATTTCTTGAATTCTTGTGGGGTTGCAACTAAGCATGTGCCGGATTAGCCGATGCGACCGAATGAAATGGGTATAGTTTTACTAGTATAAAATTATAAGCTTGCCTTATTTTGTTTGGCAGATCCCTTGTTTCTCTTTTCTTTTCACAAAAAATTTAATGTTTAAAAGCTCTAAAAAAAGTTCCTTGACACATTCTTTATGCTGGTTACTTTCAACATAAGGATTTAGGTACGTTTTTATTTTGCCTATTTCAGTTTTTTACATGTGTGTGAATTCCACTCTTTAGGAGGTTTATATGAAAATTCGTCCACTTTCCGATCGTATTTTAGTAAAACGTGTTGCAGAAGAAACTAAAACAGCTGGGGGTATCTTAATACCAGATAATGCCAAAGAAAAACCTGCGGAAGCAATGGTTGTGGCAGTTGGTAACGGCAAGGTGTTAGCGGATGGAAAAGTTCGCGCAATTGATGTTAAAGTTGGTGATCGCATTTTATTCAGTAAATACAGCGGGACTGAAGTTAAAATTGATGGCGAAGAGCATCTTATCCTGCGTGAAGAAGAAATTCTTGGTGTAATTGGTTGATATAAATTTTAAAAAGTAAGTTAAAATTTATTATATTTAGGAGAAATACATGTCAGTTAAAATGATTAATTTTGGCGAAGATGCTCGTAAAAAAATATTAGAGGGCGTAAATACTCTTGCTGATGCTGTTAAAGTAACTATGGGACCAAAAGGTCGCAATGTTGCGATTGATAAGTCTTTTGGTGCGCCAACAGTTACTAAAGATGGTGTTACTGTTGCAAAAGAAATTGAGCTTGAAGATAAATTTGAAAATTTGGGCGCTCAAATGGTAAAAGAAGTTGCTTCTAAAACTTCTGATGTTGCAGGTGATGGCACAACGACAGCCACTGTTCTTGCTCAAGCAATTTATCGCGAAGGCGTTAAACTTGTTGCAGCGGGCCACAATCCTATGGATTTAAAGCGTGGTATTGATAAAGCTGTAAATGAAATTATTTCTGAACTTAAAAAAATTAGTAAACCAATTTCTAGTCACGAAGAGATTAAAAATGTTGCAGCAATTTCTGCAAATTCTGACTATGAAATCGGTGATTTTATTGCAGATGCAATGAAGGAAGTTGGTAAACAAGGCGTTATTCAAATTGAAGAAGCTAAAGGAATGAAAACAACTTTAGACGTTGTTAAAGGGATGCAATTTGATCGCGGGTATCTTTCAAATTACTTTGTGAATGAACCTGAAAAAATGGAAGTTAATTACGAAGATGCATATGTTCTTATTTTTGATAAGAAATTATCTTCTTTGAAAGATCTTGTGCCAATTCTAGAAAAAGTTGTTCGCACTGGAAAGCCTCTATTGATTATAGCGGAAGATGTTGAAGGCGAGGCGCTTGCAGCACTTGTTCTCAATCGTTTGCGTGCTAATTTAAAGATTGTTGCTGTTAAAGCACCTGGTTTTGGTGATCGCCGTAGAGATATGCTTGAAGATATTGCTATTTTAACTGGTGCTACAGTTATTTCTGAAGAGCAAGGAATGAAACTTGACTCGGCAACTATTGAACAATTGGGACTTGCGAAAAGAATTCGCTGTGACAAAGATAATACAACAATTATTGATGGACACGGTGAAGGCAAAAAGATCGAAGCTCGTATTAAGCAAATTAATAAGCAAATTGAAGATACAACTTCAGAATACGATCGTGAAAAACTTCAAGAGCGTCTTGCTAAATTATCTGGTGGTGTTGCTGTAATTCGTGTTGGTGCTGCAACAGAATCTGAAATGAAAGAAAAGAAAGCTCGTGTTGATGATGCTCTTCATGCAACCCGTGCTGCTGTGGAAGAAGGCATTGTTCCTGGCGGTGGCGTTGCTCTTATTCGTTCTAAAAAAGTACTCAGCACTCTCCGTGAAAAAGTCTCTTCTGAAGAACGCTTTGGAATAGATATTATTGCGCGTGCAGCAGAAGAACCCCTTCGCCAAATTGTTGCAAACGGCGGGCATGAACCTTCTGTAATTTTAAATAAAGTTGTAGAAAGCAACAAGGCTAGTGAAGGTTTTGATGCTAAAAAAGAATGCTTTGTTGATATGTTTGCAGAAGGGATTCTTGATCCAACTAAAGTAACTCGTTCTGCATTGCAAAATGCTGCATCTGTTGCATCATTATTACTAACTACTGAGTGCATGATTGCTGAGCGTCCAAAAGAAGAAAAAGCGGCTCCTTCAATGGGCGGCGGATATCCTGGAATGATGTAATTTTTAGCCAAACATGGTAATTGTTCTTGAATTCCACTAAAAAAGTGCATTGTATAATTTTAATATTGCAATGCACTTTTTTATTTATATGATTCAAAAATTCCTCTTTATTTCTTTTTGTTGTATAATTAAAATAACTTAATTTAAAAATATTATTTTTGGCTAAATTTATAATAATTAAAAATATAAATTTGATATAAAATAAGGGTTTGGTATGAGTAAAATTTTTTATAAAAATAAAAGAGTTTATTTTGACTGTAATGCAACAACTCCGGTATTAAAAGAAGCACTAGATGCTGCAATTTATACTATGAAAAATTCATTTGGGAATCCTAGTAGCATTCATATTGATGGAATTGAAGCTAAACTTATTATAGAAAAATCAAGAGAAAAATTTAGTTTATTTATAAATTCAAGTAACTCAGAAATTTATTTTACAAGTGGTGCAACAGAGGGAATACAAATTTCTGTGATATCTGTATTAAGACAATATATAAGTTTAAAAAGACAAAATAAAAATATTATTAATAAAAAAATATTAATCTCAGCTACCGAACATAAAGCTGTTTTTCATGCAGTTGACTATTGGATTGAAGTGCTAGAACTTGACTTAGAGATTATTATTATAGGTGTTGATAAATTTGGTCATCTAAATATTCATGAAATTGAGGAGCATGCAGGAGAAGCTTTTTTTCTGTGTACTATGGCAGTCAATAATGAAACAGGATTAATTACAAATTTAAAACAAATTGAAAAAATTATAAGATCACAAAAAAATTATGTTTATTGGTTAGTGGACTATGTGCAGGCATTAGGAAAATTAAATGTTAACGTAAAAAATCCTTTAATTGATTACGCATGTTTTAGTGGTCATAAAATTCATGCCCCAAAAGGAGTTGGCGTATTATATGTAAAAAATGATGCACCTTTATCTCCATTTATTTTAGGTGGAGGACAAGAAAGAGGAATTCGTGCTGGTACAGAGAATTTACCAGGTATTGCTGCAATAGGAACTGTTGTAAATTTACTCAATCAAAAAAAGAATGGAATTTTTTGCGAAACAATAAATTCAAAATCAGAACTCAATGAGTTTAGAAATATTTTAATTGAAGCTATTCACAAATCATTTTCAATGGTTATAATCAACACCGATCTCAATGCATCAGTGGCAACTACACTGAATTTTTCTGTATTCGGAATTACATCAAGCGAAATGATGAGTATCATGGACGCTGCAGGTATAAGCGTGAGTGGAGGTTCTGCCTGTAATTCAAGCTCTAAAAAATTTAGTCATGTTTTGAGCGCAATGAAGCTACCAGAATGGCAAAAGGCGAATGCGATTAGGTTATCTTTTAGTTTTACAACTACAAAAGATGAAATTTTAACTGGAGCAAAAAAAATTATTAAAATTGGTTCAGTGCTAAAAAAAACAAACTTAATTTCAACTAAAAATATTTATAACTATTTAATTCAAAATTTTTTTAAGCGTGATAAATTATTTGAAATTATTAATTTTAAGTATGAAAACTCTTATACTTGGTTGTTGACGGATAATTTTTCTAATTCATGTATTATTATTAACCCAATTTCTGAATTGGCTCAAAAAATTTTAAATTATGTTCATTGTCAAAATATTAATATTATTGATATTTTAAATGTGAATTCAAAATCAGAAAGCGAGTTAGCAAAAGAATATTTTTTAAAAAGCATTAAAATTAGTAATAAAAATGATGATAATAATGGATTAGATCATAAAAGTATTTTTAATTTTTCTGGTTGGAAAATAGAACAAATAAAAAAGAAAAACCAAGATTTTGAAGAATACTGCTATATTATATATGATAATAATTTAAAAAATTATCCAATTATCGCTTTTGTTGATAGCTTATGCTCAGGGGACTATTTTAATAAATTCGAGCCTAATTTTTTAAAATATAATGATAAAAAATTACCTAGAAAAATTAATTTATTTGATAATAAAACAATAATCTGTTATTTTAAAGATTTTAATGAATCAATGATAACTACATGGGGTGCAGAAGAAAAAAGTGATAGTTTTGTAAAAAATGATAAATATTTAATTAGTTATGAAGACTTAAAAAATGATAATTATTTGATTTTTGATGTTAGAGATTCATATGAAGCAATGCTTTCTAAGTATTTTAACTGTTTGTGTTTTGAAAATAATTATAGTAATATTCCTTTAAGCTATTTTGTCAATTTAGTATTTGATTTGATTTATAATGGAAAAATAATATCTACAAAAAAAATTGTATTTTTGTGTTCTACAGGTAAAAGATCATTAGTTGCAGCAAAAATTTTAAGAAAAATAGGTTTTAAAAATGTATGGAGCGTGGCAGGGGGACTCGCTTTATTAAAATTAAATAATAATAAATTTAAATTTATAGATTAAAATATTAAACTGAGGTATAATATGAATATTAAAAATGAATTTTTAATTAATCCTGGAAAAATAGGATTAAATGAACTCAGAGATATTTTTTTTGAAAAATATAACTTTTTTAAATTGCCTAAATATAGTATTGAAATTATGAGTAATTCTGTAAAATCAGTCGATAAATTAATTTGTAATAAAGATCTTAAAACTGTTTATGGCGTTAATACAGGATTTGGAAAACTTGCGAATACTAAAATAGAACTAGAAGATCTCTCAAGTTTACAGCGTAACTTAATATTATCTCATAGTGCTGGGGTTGGTGAATTTCTTGATAATAAAATAGTGACTTTAATTTCTATTCTAAAAATTTCAAGTTTAGCGAGAGGTTATTCTGGTGTCCGTTATGAGTTATACGCCGTCCACTAAGTTTTTAACATAAGCTTGCCTTAGGTTTTGAATTCATAATTGACTTGACAATTTTTTGTGTTAATTGATTCCAACCACTA
>QOVW01000019.1 GCA_003339605.1 Spirobacillus cienkowskii
AAAAAGATGCCAACGATTTGCACAAAGAAAACAATCAAAAAGTAAAAAATATCATTCTCTTCCAAAGTCAAAACAAGAAAGAAAACTGCATGTAAAAGTTGCCAATATTCGGCAAGACTATTTGCATAAGGAGTCAACAAAACTTGTTAAAAAATGTTCCCTAATTGTAGTTGGTGATGTTCCTTGTAAGTTAATGAATCGCAATAAAAAACTAGCAGGAATATCCCTCGATTCAGGGATAGGGATGTTTAAAAATATGTTGCGTTACAAAGCCGTTAGAGCTGGCGCAATATACAAAGAAATTTCAGAAAGAGATTCAACTCGGACGTGCTCAAAGTGTAGTGAAATACTACCACGGATCGGGCTTGGAGTAAGACACTGGAACTGTGAAAAGTGCGGAGCTGTACACGACAGAGACGTAAATGCTTCAATAAATATATTGCGAGCATACAGAGCCAGTCGTCCCTATCGGGCATGATAGGCCGACTCGTACAAAGAAAAATTCTAGCTAGTTTTTCTTTTGTATCTAGGGAATCCCCTTAATTATTGAGGGAAGGATGTCAACAGTCTTTAAGAATTTCGCTTGCTTTTAATCCTGTTAATTTTTTAAGATTAAAAATAAACCACCACAAACCAAATATTGAAATTAAAAATTTAGGAAGTGCAATAACGATGTAACTTTTCCATGTCATTTCGGCAAGTTCTTTATTAAAAGATTCGGTACCAGCAGGGCTTACAATAATTTGTATTGCTAGAATATAATTTAACAAACCACTTAGAAAAAAAGCAAAACCAAAAACCATGGTAACTTGCCACATTAATGATTTAAATTGAGACTCCGCTTTATTTTCTTTTAATTTATTTTCAAGCAAGTCAATTTTAAAAATATTTTCGTTATAAACAAAATAATTCACAAAAGGCTTACCAATCCATGCACTAACAATAGTAAACACACCTAAAAAGGTGGGGATAGATGCTTCTTGCACAGCAAACCAAAATCCATCAACTTTATAAAAAGCAAAAATACCTTTGATAAAAATACTCACAATACCCAAAATTGCGATAGGACTTGCTTGTTTTCTTTTAGAAAAATCATAAATTCCGTAACAAAGTGGAATTGCCAATGCCAAAAGCAGTGTTTTTAAAGGCCCTAATGAAGTGTTGAGCTTTGAAAGGACTAAAACAGGGAGAGCAACATAAAAGATAATTGATGCCCAAAGATTTTCTTGGGTTTTTGGCGCCTTATTATAACTATCAGTAATAACGCTATTTTTATGAGTATTTGATTGTTCCATAAATGTTTTCTATCTTTCCTAGTTATCAAAAAACAATGAATAAAAAAAAGACAGTAGCACAAAAATATCAAGGTCACAGCAAAAAATGCTCACTTAAACTCTTGTAAAACCATCCGATTAAAAACACCACCCTATCCATAAGTCCAGGAGATTATAAAAATGGATTTTAACTTAGACGAATTCAATACAAGTAAAGTCAATGAAGTTATTAGGTTTATCACACACAAAACAAAAGAACTTGGTTTTGACATGGCATCACGCCCAGAAACAGGAGCCTTACTCCGCGTACTTGCGGCATCTAAACCTAACGGAACATTTTTAGAAATTGGAACTGGTACAGGGTTTGGTACTGCATGGCTTCTTGAAGGTATGGACAACAACTCTAAATTAATCAGTATCGAAAGTGATTCAACAGTACAATCTGTTGCAAAACAAGCGTTTATAAAAGACAAACGGTTACAATTGATAACAGAAAATGGCGATGATTTTCTAAAACAACAATTACCAAATACCTATGATCTTATTTTTGCTGATGCGTTTCCTGGTAAGTATAATTTACTTTCCGAAACGTTAAATCTTTTAAAACCCGGTGGATTTTATATTGTCGATGACATGTTACCCCAATCAGACTGGCCAGAAGATCATTATCCACTTGCAAAGCAGGTCCTAAATAATCTTAAAAATCTAAATAACGTAACATCTGTTGGGCTTCATTGGTCGAGTGGATTAATTATTATAGTACCAAAAACAAAGGGTTAATAATGGGCGAAAAGATCAACTATAATTTTAAAAATATTCAAAATGATGATGAATGGAATTTTTTTAGAGAAAATTTTACATTAGACAAAAACTATATTCATTTATCTTTAGCAATTCATGTACCGCATAGCAATACTTTAAACATCGAAATTGATAAATTTAGAAAAATGATTGATTGCAATCCAGATTTAATGCGAAGAGAAAGACATCAATACACTAACCATACATTAGACGCTGCAGCAAAACATCTAAATACAAATAAAAATTTAATTGCACTGACTGATAGTTCAACAATGAGTCTTTCCTTAATACTCAACGGACTAGATTTTAAAAATAATGATGAAATTCTTACAACTAATAGTGAACATTATTCACTCGAAAAATTATGCGAACATAATGCAGAAAGGCACAATTTAAAATTAACAAAAATTAATTTAAAAAAATGTTTAGAAATGAATAACAAAGTAGAAATCGCAAAATATATTACTAGCTATATAAATAATAATACATCTGTAGTTTTTATTTCATGGGTAAACTCTAAATATGGAATAAAAATGCCTCTACAAGAAATTTCTAAAGAGTTACAATTAATCAATACTACAAGAGCAGAAAATAAAAAAATATTACTTTGTGTAGATGGTGTCCATGGATTTGGTGTAGAAAATATAAATAGTATTCATGATCTCGGTGTCGATTTTTTTGCAGCTGGTTGTCATAAATGGTTGTTTGGACCACGTGGAACAGGTTTACTTTGGGGAAGTGAAAGAGGATGGAAAAGATTAAAACCCACCATTCCATCTTTTGAAAAAATTGCGTGGGATCATTATTTAGAATGGAATAATCAAAAAGCTGCGGAAGAAGAACTCATTAAAGCAAAATTATGCACACCTGGTGGATTTAAAACGTTTGAATACATTTGGGCACTTCGACATGCTTTTGAGTATCAAGAAAAAATTGGTAAGCAAAATATCCATGAAAGAGTTCATTATTTAACAAAAATTGCAAAAAAGGAATTAGAAAAATCTCCAAATATTATTATCCATACACCAATTAACGATGAGCTATCTTCAGGGTTTGTATGTTTTAATATTAATGGAATAAATCCTACAGAAATTGTTAATAATCTTGCTAAACATAATATTATTATTGGACAAACTCCATATAAAGAATCATGCGCAAGAATTACGCCAAGTATTTATAATTCAGAAAAAGAAGTTATTTATTCATGCGAAAAAATAAATAATTTTGCACATGAAAGCATTTAAAATGGAAAGTAGTAAGTTTGATATTATTATTTTAGGTGCAGGTGCACAGGCAACAGCGTTTTTATCTGCGATTTATCATATAACTAAAAATATTAAAAAAATTCATAATTTAACTATTGGAATAGTAGATAAACAAGAAAACTACGGTTGCGGAGTTATCTATAACGAAGATTATCCATGGATTATTATGAATACACCAATTACAGATTTATCGGTTGAGCTAAATAATAATCTTGATTTTTCAGATTGGTTACAAGAAAATATTGAATTATACTGCACTGTAAAAACAAATAACTATGTATCAAGAAGTGTATTTGGAAAATATTTAAATTATAAATTTAACTTTTATAAAAATTGTTTATTAAAAAATGGGGTTCTTGTTGAAACAATTAACGGTTTAGCTGTAAATATAGAAGATAATCCTATTAACAAAGATGTGATAGTAACATTACATGACAAAAGATCATTATTGACTAAAAATCTTGTAATCGCAATTGGAAAAGAAAATTCAGAAGACATATATGACTTAAAAAAACATTCAAATTACATTCATTCACCATTTCCAGCATTTAAAAAAATTGCACATTTCCCAAAAAAATCATGTGTAGGAATTATTGGTTCAAATTTAACTGCTATTGATGTTGCTGTAACGTTAAAACATTTAAATCACCAAGGTAAAATCATTATGAGTTCTAGAGGAGGATTACTACCAGAAGTAAAAGGAAAGCATCTTAGAGCTTATCCTCCAAAATACGCTCTGCATAAAAATTACCTAAAAATTTTTAATAATAAAAAAAATGACTTAACACTACTTGATATTCTTAGACCTATTAGAAAAGAATTAAAAAATTATAATTTAAACTGGAGAAATATATTTTTTCCAAAAACATTATCTCCAGATAACACTCAAAAATTTGAACAAAGAGTTTACGAAGCAATAAATTTTCCAACAAACTTTAATATAATTCTTGGAATGATACCTGAAATTGCAAAAACATGGAATTTAGTTAAAAACTCAGAGATTGACTTATTTATTAAAAAATATCATCGCTTTATTCATCAAAAACATGGTGCAATCCCTCTTGTTAATGCAAAAAAAATACTCGATCTTCTGAAAACAGAACAGCTAAATTTAAAAGGCGATATTTTAGATATTAGATATGAAAATAATAAATTTAAAATAGAATACAAAAACAATGATAAAACAGAATGTGACTATATTGTAAATGCAATGGGAACTAAAAAAAGCGCGTGCAATAATATTTTTCTAACATCTCCATTTAAAAGTTTGTGTCAATACAATTTAATTAATGAAGTAAGTGGTGGAGGAATTATTACTGATTTTTTAACTGGAAAAATTCAATCAAAAAATAATAAATACTCACCACGCATAAGAGCTATTGCGCATAATGCGGAAGGAAGTCATCCATTTATTAATAACTTTGCATGGATATTAGAATCGAGTCATCACGTTGCAGAAGACTTAATTAATGAGGTTTTGAATGCCCACAAAAAATATTAATAATGCAGGACTAGTTTGCATTGTTGATGCTTACTCAACAGGAAAAAAACTTGTTTCAGAATTTCTTAAATTTGGAACAATTTGTATACATATTAAAAGCTCGCAAAAAAATGCTTTAGACCCAAGACGACCAGAATTTTATGAAGAAATTCAATTTGATGGCAACATACATGAACTACAAAAGACAATCAAACAATTTAGCCCACAACACATTATTGCTGGCTCAGAAATGGGTATTGAATTGGCAGACAAGTTAATTGATAATTTAAACATTAGAAATGCTTGCAATCCTAAAACAACTCATTATAGACGTAACAAATACGCGATGCATGAGTGTTTAAGAAAAAATAATTTATCTTCAATTCAGCAATTAAAATCAGATAATAAAAATAAAATCGTTGAGTGGTGTCTCAATCTCAAAAAATGGCCTGTAGTTATTAAACCCCTAAACAGTGCCGCGAGTGATGGAGTAACAATTTGTGAAACTATTGATGAAGTAAAAACTGCGATCGAAAAAATTCTAAAACAAGAAAATCGCTTAGGTATTAAAAACGAAGAAATTCTTGCGCAAGAATTTCTAGATGGAACTCAATATTTTGTAAATACTGTAAGTTGGAACGGCGAACATTTTATTTCTGATATATGGATTCAAAAACGCAAAAGATTACCAGGCAAAGCATTTTTATTTGAAAGTATGGCGCTATGTGATAGAGAAGGACAAATAGAAGAGCATCTTGCAAAATATACTATAGAAATTTTAAATACTTTACAATTAACTCATGGTGCTGCGCATAATGAAATTATGTGGACAGAAAAGGGACCTGTGCTAATAGAATTAAATGCAAGACTCATGGGAGGAGCAATTGAAGATTCCTCATTTAAATCTGCACTAGGATATACACAAGCAGAGCTACTTGCTATTGCCTATTTAGATTCAAATACATTTTTAAAAAAATATGCAAATAAAAAATATAATTTAAAAAATAACTTAACAGAAATTTCGTTTTTATTTAGTAAAAATGGAACATTAAAAAATTTTACAAAAAAACATGCAATTGAAAAAATGGAATCATTTCACTCATTTTATGGATTACCTCCACCTGGTACGCAAGTAATAAAAACGGAAGATACATTAGGTAATCCTGGTTATGTTTACCTGCTACACCAAAATAATCATGTTATTAATAAAAATTTAAATCAAATTTTAGAATGGCAAAACAATGATGAAATATTTATAATTGATTAAAGCTATTTTAACTTTAATTTCCATACATAAAACATATATCCATTATGCTGTTCACCTAAAGAGGCTATTCTTTCTGAATTATAAGCAAACGACATTCTTTGATTTAGGACTACAACAAAGTATTTCTTATCTACAAAATACTCAGATAATCTTTTAGTATATTCACTATTTACTGTTGAATTTTCAACCGCTTCTTTATACAATTTTTCATATATATTATCAGGAGGCGACTCATTTGATAAAAACGAATTTTTTCTAAAATATGCAAAATTTTTATTTGGATCAATTGAAGGAAATGAAAAACCACTCCAAAGTAATACATTTGTGTCATTATACTTGAATTTATTATAATTAATATCCGTATCATAAAAAACTGTATAAATTCCAACGTCCCTTAATTGTGAAATAATTTCTTGAATATAAGGAAGTGAATTGATATTTTCAATATTTGCCCAGTATGTATGTACATGAAAAACCCTATTTTTCCACAAATAATGCGGTACTTCATTTAAAAGAAGTTTTGCTCTTTTAATATTTCTTTTTTCAATAGGTATATTTGCTCTAAATTTTCTGATAGAACTAAAAATAGGAATCATTTGATTTTCTGGAACTATTTCTTTAAAATGCGCCTTTGACGCAATTAATTCTCTATCAAGAGCCAAAGAAATCGCTTCTCTAAATTTTGCATTTGCCCCTAATAAAGTTTTATGATTAAAGAAAAAACCTCCATTAGTATAAATACTTGGAAATACAATACGACGATCTGTTTTGGAGTTGCCTCTAGTTAAATTTCCTAATAATATTTTAATATCGCCTTCATTTTTATTACTAAAAATAAATTTAATGTAACGTGGTATATTTTCTTGTTCATTAAATTTTTTTAATACAAATTCATAGCTATTTAAATCATAACTTTCTATTTTATATTTACCAAATCCTATTGGATGCTTTAACCAGTTATTATAAAACGGATCAAACTCTTCTATTGGTACAATAGGTAATCTTCCAATAGAAATTCTGTTAAAAAACAAATTATTAGTGCGCTTTAATTTAAAATTAATATTGTATTTATCAACAACCTCTATTCCCTTAACCAAACCAGTTGGATAATAAATAGAATTAATTTTTTTTAACTTAATTTTTTTGCTCTTCAAATCATCTATTCCAACAATATCATCTAAAATTGAAGCAATAAATTTATTTTTATTTTTTAGTATTAGCTGTCTAATTAAAGAAAATTCAACATCGTATGCTGTAACTTCTCTATTATTATGAAAAAATATATTTTTCTTCAATGTCGCAAAACAATAATTATAATCACAAGTGTATTTATCAAGTAAGGTATTTTGTGGAATTTCATTTTCATTAAAATTTTCTTCAATTGAAATTAAACTTCCATTAACTGAGGCTGTAAAAGTTTCAATTACATGAGCAAGAGCCCTAGATGTGTCCCAAGGAATTTGAGGAATTTCTGACAAATTAATAGTAATTGTTTCATCTGTTGGAAATAGTTCATTATAAGTTGTTAGATATACAACCTTGTGGTAAACAACAACAATCAATAAAATAATTGTTATTAATAACATTGCCATTATAATGTAAACTTTTTTAAAAATCATCATGCATTATTCCACAAATATTTTTTTATAAAAATTTATTTAATTAAAAATTTTGTAAAAAAACTTCTAAAATTTAAAAAACTCAATAATACAAAAATTATTCTCGAACTGATTGCAGTCAATCAGTACATTAGGATAAATTTATAATATAATTTTTACTAAATATTGTCAAATAAATCAAGAAAAATTATAATATATTACTTTTAATAAAGCTCGAAAAAAACCTACGCGGCTGTAGTCTAGAATGCAAATCAGAGCTCTTTTCATGCAACACCAAATCGCAGACTATGTTAGCAGCCCACGCTCCAGCAGAAAACCCTGTTGCGAGCCAGCCCGTGTTACCTAAAATCCTTCCTAGCTTACCAAACTCTCCCAAAATAGGAAGTTCATCACAGGGATAACAATCCGCCAAAATTCTTTTTTCAACGCATTTTATTGATTTTTCATAAATAAAATTGTTCTTAATTTCAATTTTTAGCTCGTCCATTAAAAATTTAAAAATTATATCTTTATGATATTTTTCAATACTATTAAATACTTTATCTTCTATTAAGACATTTTCTAAATTAATGCCCGCACCAGCGCCTGGCAATAAAAAGCGTGGTCCAGAAATTTTAATAAATATTTTCTCAAGTATTGAATAAGCAACAAGTGAAATGTGACCATTTGACATTCGATAAGAAAAAGGAAATTTTATATTTGTCTTTGGCAAAATAGCTTCATAATCATACAAACAATCACTCATTGGAACAAGAATATTATTGTACCTAGAAAGTAACTTAGAAATATTTAAAGAATTTCCAAGAATAACAATTTCTGTATTAGTTTGCTGCCCATTTGCCAAAGTTAAATTACAATTATTTTGTGTTTCACTAATATTTATAACTTCACTTTGTATAAAAGTGACATTATTCTTTTGAAGAAATTGAATAATTTTTTTTTGGAATAATTTTTTATCTAAACAAATATAAGCCGAGTTAGTTTCTTTAAAAATATTATTTTTATTTGTCTTTTCTAACCCAAATCCAAGTGCACTTGCTTGATGCAACTCATCAACTTCAAAATCTTTTAGACCAACTCTATAACATTCTGAAGCTAACCAGTTAGACTTATCTTCAATAAGAGGTAATATATTATTATAAAAAAACATTGTTCCTTTATTACAAAATTCTTGTAAATACAAAGCAACCTGATGACCATGTGCAGCATGTGCACGAGTTGGTGGGTCATTGAGCGAAGGCCAACATGCATTTACCGAATGCAAAAAGCTTTCCATAGGCTGAGTATTCTGAGGGTATATTAAACCTACACGTAAAGTTTGTTGTGCAAGCAATATTGCACAAAAACAAGAAAAAGGACCTGCTCCAACAATAACAACATCAAACTCTTTCTGATTCATTTTTTAACTTTCTAATTAATAATGTTAAAATACAAACCAATTTTAAAATTAAAAATTATCTAATTTTTATTACATATAAAAGCGCACCAGTCACCCATAACTTTAATATTTTCAATATTTAAGTGTTTATCTTGTAAATAAACTTTAAATTCTTCCATCTCTGAAACTAAAATACCTGACAACAAAATTTTACCGCTATCAGAAATATGATCACAAATTGCAGGAATTATCATTTTTAGGGGTTTGGATTGAATATTAGCAATTGCCAAATCAAAGTCTTTATCATAAATATTTTCAATAGAATCGTAAGTAAATTGTATATAAGGTACATTATTATTTAAAACATTCTCCATTGCTATACGTATACAATCAGGATCGATATCATTAGCAAGCACGCATTGAGCTCCCAATTGACTAGCAGCAATTGCTAAAATACCACTTCCTGTTCCTACATCTAAAACTTTTTTAGGCATATCCAAATCTAGCATAAGTTCCAAACAAAGTCGAGTTGTTTCATGCTGGCCAGTGCCAAATGCCATTCCGGGATCGATAATAATTTTATGTTCTTGTTTAAAAACAGCCGGATCTTCCCATGGAGGTAAAATTGCGATTTTAGAACCAATAAGAATTGGTTTAAATGAAGATTTCCAGCTTTCCTTCCAGTTTTGATCTGCAATTGGTTTAATGTAAAATGTTTCGTTATTAAGCGGAATATTTGCTTTAGGAAACAAATATTCTAAAGATTTTTGAAGTGATTGCAAATAATGTTGATCTTCACTATAAATAATTACTGGTGAATTTTTAACATACTTGTCATAAAATTCTTGTTTAACACCATCAATAAAGTGTGCCGAATCTTCATCACAATCAACACTGCCTAATACAAAATTATCGACTCCCAGATCATCCAATAGCGATGCAAGAAGATCTTTACTATTTTCATCTATATTGATACCCAATTCGTAACAAATATTATTTTGTTTTTCCATTTAACTTAAATCCTTATTATCCTAACTATATTTTTATAAAGCACTTTAAAAAATATTATAAAGAATTATTTCTAACATTATTTCTATTTTTCATATTAGCTGATATAGCATGCTCAAGGCACACGAGGTCTAATAAAATCAACCTCTAAATTGCCATATCCTTTTTTTAAGGAGAAAAAAAGTGTTTTTACCAGAATATATAAATGACAAAAATACTACTAAATCTGATTTTAGCCGGATTGTTATTGGTGGAGGCGCGCTTGGACTTTTTATTGCAAGTTGCATAAGCAAAGAATTTTCCAATAATAATTTAACTATTCTTACTAAATCAAAAATTAAGCAACCCGTTTTGATTCAAGATTTAACTCACAATATTTCACAATTTTACTTTCAAAATATTGTATTAAGTAAAAATTTTAAAAACAATTCTATAAAACTTTCTCAAGCCACTCCTTTCGCTATTTTGTATATATGTATTCCTCCGGATCTCATTAAAAAATCCTATCAATACATAAGTAAAATTATAAATTGCAATTCTCATATAAAAAAATTTTTTATTATATTTTTAAATAATGGAATTGTTGATCCAAACATAATTAAAAAATTTAACAAAAAAAAACTAATATTTATTAGATGCATTGTTTTATCTGGATTCCTCAGAGAAATAAAAGATAATTCTACCATTATTAAAAACACATCAGGAAAAAATATTTATTATGGCTCTAGTTCCAAAATTTCAAAACCACATTTATCTAAAATACTGCCTATGGAATACTTAAAATACAGCTACAAAAGAAACATATTTAATATTGAAAAGGCAAAGTTTATTACTAATTTCTTACTTGGTCTATGTATAGGCAAAAAAATACTTCCAAATTCTGAAATTTTTAAAATATTACCCAAAGAACAAAGAAAAGTTGTTTTTAAAAACTTTTGCTTATTATTCCCTGATACGTCTATTACTCCACTTTTTATAGAAAAATATTTTACCGAAACAATAAAAAATACAGCTGAAAACTTTAATAGCATTTCTGTTTCGTGGCATAATGGTAATTCAAAACCTATTGATTATTTTGTTGCAAATATTAAAAAAATGTCTTATTCAATAAAGAAAAGAGAAGTCATTCTTTTCTTTAATAGATTTATAAAAAAATTTCAACTTAATTGAAAGATATCAAATGATTGATTTTATATTCCAAAAATTAATTTTAAGAAGAAATCCATATATTACATTACTATTTATATTTTTAAATGTAATTTACTACATTTATATTTGCTCTGTACCAAGCTTTTCTATTCAAGAAATTTTTTATGGCCCAAGTTATAAATCTCTTGTCTTACATGGCGCAAAAGAAAATGGCCTCATTGCAGCAGGTCAAATTCACCGTTTTTTTTTCCCATCTTCATGCATGCCAATTTAGTTCATCTTTTTGTTAATATGTTTGGTCTTTGGACTGTAGGTAGAATATTAGAGCTTATTGCTGGTTCAAAAAATACTTTTTTACTTTATATCATAGCAGGTATAACAGGAAATATTTTTAGCTTTGCACTTGCCCCTAATTTATCGGTAGGTGCTTCAGGAAGCTTATTTGGTATTTTATTTTGTTTATATATTGTTCAAAAATACGAAGAGAATGTTGCTAAAGAACTAAATATTAAAACTGTAAATGTTAATGTTGGTAAAGCAATATTAATTAATGTTTTTATTAATATTGCTTTTGGAATATTTGCACCAATTTTTGACTGGGCGGCGCATCTTGGAGGGGCAATTGCTGGTACATTATTTGGATTAGGATTAACAACTAAACATAGAAGAAATTTAAACTTCATATTAGGAATTCAGAAAAAAGAAAAATTTTTAAAAAGAATTTTTTTTCGCTATCAAAATTATTTTATTATTCTTTTATTAATAAATATTTTATTTTTACTTTCTTACTTTAATGTTAAAAAATATCAAAAAATTTATGGAGAGGGCGTTTATCTTGCATCTCAAAATCAAACTATTTTTTTAAAAAACTCTGAATTATATCAGTATAAAGATATTTTAGAAGAACAAAATACAGAAACAAAATTTGAAAACCTATTAAATGGAGCATACACACTTCATAGTTCTGGACACTTTTTTGCTTCTCGAATTTTATACGAGGTTTTAATTTCATTGTATAAAAATCAAAATTATACAATTACTGATGATAAGCTTAAAGAAATTAATAATGCTTTAATTCTTTCTAGAAATAGGCAAAATTTAACAAATCATTACCTAAGTCAAATTTCACCAATTTCGTATATTACTAATATAGAAGAAATATGCTCTAAACCAGCGGAATTATATTTAACACTTGGATATTTTGATATTTCTGGAAAGCTGTTTGAATGTGCTTTTTTATTAAATACCCAAAATGATGATTTTGCAATTAAGGCAGTTGAATCCTATGAATTATCTAAAAACAAAAAAGGTATTGCAGAAATCTTAGAAATAGTAGACTTAACTTAAAAATCATAAAAGTTGCGCAAATATAAAAATTTGTGCAACTTTAACACAATATTAATTAATCATTAATAGAAACTGTGTAAATATTTCGATTACCTTTATGGTGATTTTGTTTTTTAGCATGACTTTTTTTCATTTGCTCTACAGCTTTTTTAGCGCATTGATGGATACTATTATACATATCTAAAGTTTTAACTGTAACATTTCCATTAAACGCTCCGTCCGTCCAAATAAGATGTGCAATTTGTTGTTCACGCTCAATTGATAAGGTCCATTTTGTTGAAACTTGACTTAATGCAATTGGATATAATTTGTCTTTTATTTCGGATTCACAAACTTCTTTTAAAGCTTGAGTAAGTTCAAAGCCATGAGCAGCAATTTGTATTGACATAAACTCTCCTTTGTTCAATGAGCTCCAGTCCAATATATATTATCTTTTGCTATTTATCTACCACATTTATTATTTTTAAGAATATGATTTTTGTGCAATTAAAATTGGAATTAAACAAGATTCTTCTAATGCAGACGTTTTGCTTCCCAAAAGAAACTTTGCAAGAGCATTTCCTTTTCTTGCACCAATTATTAGCAAATTATTTTCTGAATCATTATTGATATAATGTAAAATTTCTTCACCAACTCTACCAATATGAAGATGCGTTTTTATTTTTGTTAAATTGAAATCATTAACTAATTTTTGCTTTATTTTAGTTAATTCTTTATTTTTAATTTTCTTAACCTCTTCTATTGTTTCTGTTTGAATTTGTGATGGAATATAATCTATTGGAAAAACATGAGACACATTCATATCAAAATGCAAATTTACGGTATCTACCACATGCATAATTGAAAGATACCCATGTAACTTTTGTCCTAGCTCTGCTCCATACTCTTCGGCAAGCGCACTGTCTTCTGTAAGAGAAGAGGCAACAACAATTCCGTTTGGCAACCATTCAATCCATTGTTCATTCCTTGGCAATAATAATGTTGAAATTTTACATTCTTCCCGTATTTCCGACGCAGGAGAGCCAAATAATAAACGCTCCCAAAAATTGTAATCTTGTTTTGTAACAACAACCAAATCAAAAGAATATGCACTCTCTTCAATAATATCAAGAGCGGCAATCACTTCATTTTCTAACCTAATTTCATAATTGATATTTTCTGGCATTTTTATTTTGTATTTTTTGGCAAGAGACTCAATATGCTCAAGAGTTATCATTTTTTTTTGCTCAATAAATTTTAAATATTCTGCTGTATAAGGAACTTCTGTTTGTGATGGCACAATATTTTCATCTAAAAAATAATTTGAATCATGTTTATAAAAATCTCCACAACTTAATACTGTTAGCTGTGCTTTTAATTTTTCTGCTAATCTTAGTGACACAATTTCAGCATTTTTAGAAAAAGAAGAGAGATCAGTAACGCAAAGGATTTTACGAATTAAACTCATGCAAAAATTCCTTATATAATTTTTTACCTATTTCTATTTATTTTTTCAGCTTCTTTTACTCTTCCTGTTTTAAGCAATATTTTTGTTAACATTATTTTAGCAAATGCATCATGTTTATTATTACCAATTAAATATCTAACCGCTAATTCTGCATACGAAAATTCATTCATTTCAAATAAAATCTTAGAAAATAAAGATAAATATTCTTTCGATTTAGAAAATCGCGCCAAAGCAGGCACCAACAAACAATAGGCTTGATCAAATTGTTTTTTTCCTAATAAAGCTTCAACTTTTTCTGATAAAATACCTTCCCTATGGTATGAATAGCTTTTTTGAAAAATAGCACGCATCCGTTGCTCTAAAAAACTTTCATTAACCGGTTTGGGGACATAATCAATAACATACGAGGTTTTAAGAGATTTTGTACTAAAATCAAGCCCAGTATCACACAGAGCAATGCAAGGAGGAGGCGCGACAAAACGTTTACACGAATTATAAAATTTAATCGGAAAAAAATTGTAATCAGAAAACTCAAGCACATCTTCTATAACCAAATGCACTTCAAATTTATTTTTTATAATATAATCAATAGCTTCTATGGTTTTTTGGCAGCCAACTACCTTTTTAGCACCACAACGCTTGCACGCAGCATCAAGCGTAGGGGCAAGATTTGTATCTGATGTAATGTATAAAGCGTTCGTCAAAAACTCAATTTGCACAGCAAGCCCCTTAAATAATAGAACTTTATCAAATTCTGTGACTCTATCCAATGACGCTTAGTGAAAGGCATTGAAACTAAAACGAATTTTTATTTTCTTGACATTCATACCATAAGATTTTATCTGAAACATTCACAGCGCTCTCGTGGCGCACTGTTACCTGGCAAATGCACCTATGCTTGCTTTACTCATAAAAACAGTTGTGTTTATATGAAAATCTTGCAACAAGTGCACAATATTATGGCGTTCGCCATTTTGAGGAGTGACTCACATGTCTCTTAAATTTAGACTACAACGTCATGGTCGTAAGGGCCGTGCATTTTATCATATTGTTGTAACCGACTCTCGCAATGCGCGTAATGGCCGTTTTATTGAGCAAGTTGGCTACTACGATCCAACCCCAGCAAATTCTATTGCTGAAGTCAAAACAGACAGAATGGCACACTGGTACAAAGTTGGCTGCCGCCCAACCAATGCAGTAGAAAATATTCTTAAGAATATTAAGAAAGTAGATTTAAACGCGCTTGCAAAAAGCCCTGTTTAAGTTTCTTTAATTTGCTTAAAATCCTCTGAGGTATCCATAGCTCCTCAGTAGGTTAAGAGTGTTAAGTTGGTTCATGCAAGTAAACGCATTAACACTTTTTTTGGTAGCTGCGTTTACTTATTTTATTTGGAGCTATTTTCAATGGCAAATCATGCATCTTCAGAAAAACGCGCACGTCAAGCAGAAGTTCGTCGTCTTCGCAATCGTTCAAATATGAGCGCAATGAAAACTTCTGTAAAAAAAGTACTTGAAGCTGTGCAAAAAAAAGATTTTTCTCAAATTGATGAGCTTTTACGCAATGCGCAATCAACCATTGCTAAAACTCGCCAAAAAGGAACTATCCACAAAAACAATATGGCGCGCCGCATTAGTCGCCTCAATGCATTTGTGAATAAGGCGCGCAACGCGCAATAATTTTTTTCTATTTTTGAGCTTTATAAAAAGCCCTTGTTATTTGTGTGCATACATTAAATAGCAAGGGCTTTTTGATTGTTTTTGCAAAAAATGCCTCTTTATTTTTTGCGTACTGATAAATTATTCCTGATTTAAAAAGCAGCTGTAAGCTCTTTTATAAAAATCCTTCATATAAATATAAAATGCTAAAATCAGGAATTAACAATATGAATCAAAAAACAGATATGACGCAATTAGCAGACGCTCAATTGTCTTATAATACAAACAATATAAACTTAAATAAATACACCGCATGTTTTGCAAAATTAGAACAAACAACTTATAAATTTATTGATAGCTTACAACAAAACAATACAATATTGATTCAATTTCAAGAAAAATTTAGCCACAATAACAAAAAAAACAGCAAAATTAAAATACAAAACAGTAATGATAAATTTCAAACAACTGTTTTTGTAAAACTAAATAATTCCATTGATAGACTGACAAATAGATTCGAACGGTTCCAAGAAAAATTAATATCGAAACTTTCAACAACATCAAGTGATAAAAATTCTGAAATTAAAAGTCATATTTTAAGTGGCATATTAAATAGTGGTTCTTCAGAAAAAAATATAAAACTTATTGCAAACAATATTAAAGCGGATGAAAAAGATTATAGTGAAATTAAAAGTTTAATAGAAAAATTTGCCTACGAAAATAAAGTTTCTTATGTTGAAGCATCAAATGTATTTCTTCAAGTCTCAAAAAATTTGACTACAAGCTTGAAAGATAGCTCATTAGCACAAAAAATAGAAAAAATTAATGAGTTGAGTTATTATTCACAAAAGCTTTCTACAGTTACAAATTCAAGCACAGATAGTACCTTTAAGATTTTTTACGAAACTCAAAAAAATAATTTTGACACAACCAATAATCCAAGTGAATTACTAGATTCTCTTTATGCAACATTAAAAACAGCACCACAACTTCATGTCAATTCATTTGAAAATATAATTAAAAAATCCGCTTCAGCTGCTACTCAATCAGGAATTCCTCTTGATAGCTATAGTGCCGTAGTGAGTGCATTAAATAATCAAGGTTACGTTCCTCAAGAAATTATAGATTCAATTAATACTCTTAGCATAGGCTTGCTTCACCTTAATACAATTCAAAAAGAAAAAATTAAAGAAAACCCCTCTGCATTTGCGCATGAATTAGTGCGTAATATTGAAAAACCAGAATCTAAACAACAGCAATCTCAAAAAAATGAGAGTTTAAATGCATTAAATATAGAAAAATCTAAATTATTTAATGAAAATGGACAAGTTGATTTAGCATATTTAATAAACAAGCTCGAATCTTCAAGTATTACAAAAACACAAAAAGAAGAACATATTAAAAAAATTTTTGGAACTGAAAATTATGAAAAAATACTAAAAATTATTGAGCCTAAAAACAAAGAAAAAAACTTTAATAACATACACAAAGAAATTACCGAATTTAAAGAAAAAAACACGTTAGAAAAAGATTACCAAGCAAATATAGATGACCCAAATCAAAAGATAAAAGATTTATGCAATAGTTTAGAAAGATTAAAATCTAAACTATTTGGTGGAAAAATCGGTGATTTTTTTATTACACTTGTTGGTTATGCAGAAAAATTTATTGATACAATAAACAAAATGCCGCAATCTTTACTAACCACCATTGGTTTATTATCAATTGCAGGATTAGGATTATTTAAAGGAATTGGCTTAATTTTTAAATCAATCGGTTCATTTTCTAAAATAAAAGGAACTGCAAAAGAGAGTTATGAATACGTTAAATCTACAAAAATGGGAAATAAGATTTCCTCAAAATCCAAAATTATTTTTAATAAATTTAAGAAATTTGGATCTAAAGTAGAACCAGAAATTTCATTAAAGTCTACAGAAAAAATAAGTAAATTTAAAAAAATAGGGTCTAAAATAAAGCAAGGTGTTCCAAAAATCAAAAAACTAAATGTTTCAAGATTTAAAAAAATAACAACTGGAACTGCTAAATTAGCCTCTAGCGCAAAAAGTCCGTTAGGAAAAATTAAGCCGATATTTTCAAAAATCACTCCAGTGTTTTCAAAAGTTACAGGAATTTTTTCAAAAATAGCGCCAATATTTACAAAATTAATGCGAGTATTTTCTCGATTATTTGGATTTGCTAGAGTGTTATTGCTTGTTTTTGGAAGAATTGCCTTAGCACTTTTTCCAATCACTAACATATTAACTATAGTCATTCCTTTAATTATTACGCATTGGGATACCATCATGAAATTAATGCCTGACTCTCTTAAAAAAGGAATTGGCGAAGCTATAGAATATTGCGTTGATAAGGTAACATATTTGTGGAATAAACTAAAAAATATTTTTGGTTTTGGTGACAAAAAATCCAATTTAGCGACTATAAATGTAAATGATAATACAAAACCTAATGATATAAAAAATGATAAAAACTTTTTATCTTTTAACGAGCCAAAATCTCAAGAAAGTTTGCACCTTCCTCACTTTAGTAATACTCAATCGATGCAATATAAAAATCAAACAATGCAAAATTCAACTCAAACTAATGTTCTTGTAAAATTTGACAATGCTCCAAAAGGAATGAGTGCAATTGCTACAACAACAGGAGATGCAAACTTTGATCTTAAAATAGGAAGAACAAACATGATAAACTAAATTAATAGTATTATTTTAGATATAAAATTTCTCTTATACAATTCATTTCAAATATTCATTAGCAATTTTAGTAACTTAAATAAATTTAAAAATAATAATTTTGGTAATCTATTAAAGTTGCAAATTTTAAAAATTAAGATACAAAAGGGATGACTAATTTAAAAAGGGGGAAATTTACAATATGAAAAAATTATTTTTACTTGCATCATTATTTTGTACATCGGCTTCGTTTGCATCTAGCACAGAAAACATTGCATTCAACTACGCCACTTCACTTAAACTAGAAGCAAACCAAGAAATATCAAGTATTGCTTGCAATCATGAAGAATGTACATTCAATCTTTTGGAAGACAATAAGGTAAAGAGTAATTTTACTTTATTTTCTGAAACAAATGCTCTAAACAATGCGATACTAACTTTTATTGCAACCCATGAATTACCTACAAATGAGGTATCTCTTGGTGCAGTAGTGTGTTTGGCTGACAATAACTGTGAATACTTTGACTCAAATAATTTATTAAATGCTGATGAAAGTTTTATTAGGGGCTCATTCACTAAAAAAAGATCAAAAAGGCAGGCTCACGTACCATATATAAGAGGCGGAACTACCCCTTATACTTTTAATATATTTTATAATTTATTTAAACCGAAAAAAAACCAAAACACAACGAATACCGCAAATAGCAACAATGCTCCAAGATCAACGACTCCCTAAATCTTGAAGCGTGCAATAGAATGGACGCTTCAAACTAAATTTAACGTACCAAAAATTATATTATAATATTATAAATGCCAGTTAATAGTTGAGAAAAATCAATTAGAATTTGAATAAGTAGTTAAACAGGCAGGCAGAAAATCGTCCGAAAACATGGACGATAAGGCCTTTA
>QOVW01000020.1 GCA_003339605.1 Spirobacillus cienkowskii
TCGAATTCGTGCGCACTCTGCCCTTGATTATCTTGCACCATTAGAGTATGAAAAAAATTATGATATTTAACCGTCCACTTTTCGGGGATCACACCAAATATCTTCAAACTGATTTCGTTCGTTTTCTAGTAAGTATTAAGAAAATTACACAAGATATGACTAAAGATACTTGGTGCTTAGTCCCAATGATGGATTTACAATCGAATCTTACAGATCTTAAGCTTTATAACTACTTTAATCTTACAAAAGAAGAACAAGCCCACATTAAAAAGAAAGTCCAGGAGTGGTCATAATGAACGCCCGCTTGTTATTATACGCCTACACCACCGAGGTATATAAAACCAAAGGCTGGATTAAGGTTGGTGAAACCAAAATTGGTGAGGATAGAATTTGGAATCAGTTTGGCACTTCTAACCCTGAAAATCCTGAGTATCAAATGATTGGTGTTCTGCCTAGAGGAGTTCAAGATCATCATATTCGTGCTCAACTTATTAAGAGGGGCTATAAGTCTATTAAAAATGCTCCTGGAAAAGAATGGCTTGAGGCGCAAAATAACCAAGTTGATCTATTTAAAGATGTTCGCAAAGCATATAACGAAGTTGTTTATGGAGCGTCTCGCTCAGAGCATTATAAACTTAGAAAAGAGCAAGAAGAAGCCATAAAAAAAGCTTGTAAATGGTTTAAAAAAGAATACCCACCCGAAGTGATTGGAGCAGCAACCCATAAGAATCGATTTTTAATTAATGCTAAAATGAGGTTTGGCAAATGCTTTACCAGTATTTATTTGGCTAAAAAAATGAATGCTAGAAACACCTTAATAGTAACTTATAAACCCGACGTTATTGGCGAATGGATTGATACTGTTAATGAGCAAGTTGATTTTAAAGACTGGACTGGTATTCGTGCAAAACCAAAATCAGACAGACCTCTTGATCCAAGTTTAACAGAAAGCGGAGATTTTCCAAAAAACAGTGGTTCAATAGTTCTTTGTGTTTCTTTACAAGATTTGTGGATTGATGATGAAGGTAACACTAAAGCAAGGTTGCAAAAAATTCCAGAAATACATTGGGATTTAGTTATTTTTGATGAGGTTCATTATGGCAGTAGAACAGAACGAGCTAAAAGTATTTTAGAAAAATTAAAGTTTACCTATAGGTTAGATTTATCTGGTACGCCATTTAGACTTATTGAGCAAGATGATTTTTCTTCTCAACAAGTTTACACGTACAGTTATTTGGATGAACAAAAAAATAAAAAAGCAGAAATTGCTAATGACC
Organism: Spirobacillus cienkowskii; assembly: GCA_003339605.1. Classification (GTDB taxonomy): domain Bacteria; phylum Bdellovibrionota_B; class Oligoflexia; order Silvanigrellales; family Silvanigrellaceae; genus Silvanigrella; species Silvanigrella cienkowskii. The sequence goes on from QOVW01000020.1 coordinate 1,278, forward strand.
CGTTAGAAACCGGAGAAAAAATTTATCGCCAATTACCCGATCTTAATATTTCTACAATTGAAATAACGGACGAAGACATTGCCGAGCAACGAGACACTTTTAAAACTGATGATATTGATTTTTCATTAAATCGATTATTTGAAACAAATGAAGAAGGTCAATTTGTTTACGAGCAAGCAGTTGATCATTTTATTGATGGACTAACTATAGTGGGACATGAAGCAAGAGCAATTAGCATATTTGGACAACTTGCTATTCAGCTAGGATGTCCTCCTAGGCGGCATTCAGTTTGGTGGATAAGTCGGGTTGACTCAATTAAAGCTCTCATGAAAAAATTAGAAAAACATCCTTATTTTTGTAACTTTATTTTAATTAATGCTTCGGGGAGCGATTCGCAAAAAAGTGATAACGATGAAAAAATTATAGCTAAAGAAAAATCTTCAGTTCAAAATGCTATTGCGAAAGCAAATACAGATCCAACAAAATTAGGTACAATTACGTTTACTTGTGGACGTTTTTTAACTGGTGTGACAATTAAGGAGTGGGATAGCATTCTTATTTTAAATGATATTCAATCTGCTGAGTTTTATTATCAGGCAATTTTTAGAGTTCAATCTACTTATATAAACGAAAAAACTAAGCAAATTTTAAAACCAAAAGCATGGGTATTTGATTTTGCAATTTCGCGCTGTCTTCAAGTGACTTATGATTGTGCTACCAATATTGCAGATCAAATTGATCAGCAAGAAAGTTTTGATCAGAAGGTTGATATCAATAAAAATAATTTAGAAATAATAACAGAAGGGCTTTGTGATACATTAGATATTAAAAGGTTTTATGAGGGCAGTCTTGTATGCATACCTACGACAGCGCAGGATATATTTGAAGTTCTCAATCATGAAGGTTCTCGCATTGCGCTTGCGCGTAGAATTACATCAAATATTTTAGTGAACTTTGGTAAATTAAAACTTTTAGAAGAATTTCCCCATATACTCGAAATTCTTCTAAAAGTTAAAGGTTATAGAACTCAAGAAGTTGGCAGTATTACAGCCGAAGCGTTAGTGCAAATTGGTATAGACGCATCAATACTTGAAGACGTTAAAGCGGATCCTAATCTCACTCAAGAACAAAAAGAAAAAATTTTTGAAGATTTTTCTCAAAAGGATGAAGATAAAGACAGGCAATCAAGAAAAAAGTGGTATGCTACTCAAATTAAACGTCTTGCAATTTGTATGGCAGATTTTATTTATATGACTTATGAGCGAGAATATAATATTGATGATGTGATTCATACTAAATCTCCTGAATTCTTTGAAGTCATGACTGGAATTTCTAAGGACGACTTTACAGAGCTTTGTGATAAAGGGTTTATGAATCGCTTTGCATTAAATCGTATTGTTCGTGAGTTTAGAGATCAAGAAAATACCTCATTAGATCCAGAAATCTATATTTTAGAAAATCTTAAAAAAATGGTTTCTTAATTTTGATTGATAAAATATACAAAAATTTTGGGAATTTGTATATCAAGTAAACATAGACTAGAGGTTAATATAAATTGTTCTAAGAATTAAGGAAAATTTATGCATATTAAATTTATTGTAATAATGATTTTTTTAAAAAACTATGCATATTCTTCACAATGGTTTTGTAAAGAGGGAGCTTCAAAAAAAATTGAAGATACATATGAAGTATGTGGAATTGGCAGAGACAATGATGAAGATGTTGCAAGAAAAAATGCATTAAAAAATGCTTTTGAAGAATTTGACTTAATTTGTAATAAATCTGATGATTGTAGAGGAAAATATAAAGAAATTAACCCATTAAGAAGTGATTGTGAAAAAAATAACGAAAATTATTTTACTTGTTATAGGTCTGTTTACATTACTATTGATAAGTTAAAAATTATCGATAATATTGTGAATAAATCTTCTAATGAAAATAATTATGAAGATTTAATAATTGATGTAAACAAAAAAGAAATTGAAAGAAATACTGCACCAAAATTAGAAGATCTTAAAAAAAGATCTGAAAAAATATATATTTATAAAAAAGATATTATTGAATTTGAATCAAATAATATTACACAATTTTTAGATATTAAAACAAAAGAACCTGTTTCTGGGATAGGATTGTCTCTATATAAAGAAGGTTTTATAGAAAAGATATTTCTTATAAAAAATGGTTTTATTAATGGGTTTTCTCGTTCATATTATGAAAATGGAAATATTATGGAAGAAAATTTATATAAAAATGGTTATGGAACAGTAACATTTTGGTATGAAAATGGAACTATTAAAGCAATAGGGGTAGCTCAAAACGGTGAATTGAATGGCGAGTTTAAATTATATTATGAAAATGGTGAAATAAATTGCATTGGAAATTTCACACAAGGTAAACTTAATGGAGGAAGAAAATGTTATTATGAGACTGGTGAATTAAAAAGTGAACATTTATTTAAAAATGGGATTCTTAATGGAGTTTATATGTTATATTATAAAGATGAAATATTAAAACAGAGAGGTAAGTATTGTAGCGGTGTTGTTTGTGGTGTATTGCAAGTATTTTATGATTCAGGCGAATTAAATACAGAATTTGAATATATTAAAGGAAAAAAAGAAGGAAAATCTACTTTTTATTTAAAAAATGGAAAAATTTGTGCAACAGCTATTTATAAAAACGATAAACTTATTTCTGGAAAAACTAGTACTGGTAGAAAACTTAATCGTGCAGAATTGGTGAATTGGGAAGTTGCAGGTAAAGTTAATTGTAATTGATATTAATTTTTTTAAGAGGTAAAAATTATGAGTTTTAAATTATTAAATTTAGTAGTTTTATTTTTATTTGCAATAAGCTGTAATACTCGTTTAATTGAACCGATTGAAAAAATTGAAAATGAAGAATTATTTGGAAAAAATGGTAATATGATTTGTGGTTCGCAAGGTTTAATATTAAATTCTTCAGAAATAGTATCAAATCAAAATAATGATATTTTAAATAAAGGTGATAATATAGATAAAAATACATCGAGATATTCATGCGGTAAAGCACAAAGTAAAAATGATTATTGTAAAATAAATATTTATAATAAAATGGATTTAGAAACTACTATAATTAATAGAAAACTAACAGATATAAATGCAGAAAGAAAAGCATTAGAAAAAAAATATTTCAGTATTCCTCCGCAACAAATTAACATATTTGATATGTTTGTAGAAGAAACAGATAGTGAAAAAACAGCAAAAATTATATCTAATGATTATAAAAAAAATAAAGAAAAATCTAAAATTGAAATTGATAAGTACAATAAAATTATAGATGAATTAAAAAATAAATTATCTGGTTGTTAGTTTCGGTGTTTTATACTAAAGCATTTTAATTTGGTGCTTGAAAGAAAAGTCCTTTTTTTCAAGATTCACAATAATACAAACCTCTTTTTTACATAATGTTTTTGGTAAGCGATTTGCATGACTACCATGGTCTAACGATAAAAGTAAAAACAACTCTGCTGCTGTTATCTGCATATGCTGTCTGGAGAAATTCGAGAATACACACTACTGTTTTGTTGATTTATCATAGTTCGCAGAAAAGCAATTTGCACTATGCACGGTATTGTAACCCAAAAGGCGGATCCAGCTACGTCTTTCAGTGACCACAGTGCTGTAAGCGTCCATCCAATTGGACCCACAGCTATGCCAATAGCGCGAGCTAATGCGGCATTTGCTACAATAACAGTAACTTTGTGCGCAACAAATCCGCTCATTTTTACACTAGTTTGAGCTGCAATAATAAGGGTTTGTTTGGAAAAATTTGTTGTTTTTATCCCAAGCTCGCTAGCAAGATCGATTAGGTCTTCTGGCGTCATTTTATCCATAGAGTCGGTAAGAATCTTTAGCAACAAATTCATTTCGATGCGTTCAATATTGGCGTGAGCATTGTAGTTGACACGCATGCTGTCGCAAACATCTATCAATATTTCTCTGTACAAAACACCCTCGCCACAACGAGCCCAAGTTGCAAAAGTATTTGCTCCAAAGCACTGAATTTCTGCAGCAATCAGCTCCCACTATCTTTCTTTATAAAAGGTCTTCCATAGACCTCGAATTTGGGCTGTTTCTCGGGACTTTTCATTTGTGTTCCGAGTTATGATCGTAATATCAAATCATTTGTACTGTGACGTGTGGAGGCACATCGATTGAAATTATAAAAAAATATATCGAAAACCAAAATAAACCAACTACAGAATTTCAAAGAAAAAAGAGTAAGGTTGTACAATGAAGATGGAGTGAAGGCTATAACGCAACGATAAAAAGCGTCGCTATAGCCAGGGTTCTTTTGACTTTATACAACAAAGTATTATTTTTTATAATATATTGATTTTACAACAAAAATAATCTTATTGCTATAATAATAAAAACATACATAACAGGTAATATTTTTATTGTAAATCCAAAAGAATCATATTATAGTATCAATTGATACTAATTTCTTCCGATAAGGATGTTTGGATGTGAATATTCAGAAAAGGCCTAGTATTAAGGAGCTCTCAAAAAAACTTAGAGAAGCAAAAGAAATTTTATTAATTAATGAAGGAATTTTTGCAGAACCCTCTAAAAATTTAGGAGAACTCAATAAGCTAGATATTGAAACTGAGGAGTTATGGCTTCTAATCCAAAAATTACTCACTGAAATCGAACCTAAAGACTACACGGGTACAAGGCCGCCTCAAAAGGCTTATGAGTATCAAATTCTTGGATCAGAACTATTCGCTTTTTCTTGGACAAGCAAATTGTATGGACGGAATATGTATTTAAAATTTGTGCTTAGAAATAACAATTTTTATCTTGTTTCTTTGCATGAAGATAAACCACCTAAAAAAAGGGGGATTTAAAATGGATTGTATTAACTGTGGCAACAAAAAATTTGATATAAAAAAAGTACGTATGGAAACACTTTTAAAAGAAGATCAATTAGAAGTAATTGCAGAAGCTTTTGTATGCACAAAATGTAGGCATGAAATGATGAATACAGAGCAAATGGCAAATTTTCGTGTGTTGGCTTCAGACACATATAGAAAAAAGCATGAACTTTTGACTTCAAATGAAATAGTTTCATTTAGAAAAAAAATGGCTATGACTCAAACTGAATTCGCAAAATACTTAGGTGTGGGTGAAGCGAGTGTCAAACGTTGGGAGAGTCATCACATACAAGATGAATCTCAAAACGAACTCATAAGACTCAAATGTGACGAATTATATGCGATTAAAAATATGTTAAATATAGAATGGAAAAGTGCGCCGTCAGATGAGTTTTCTGGTAATAGAAAGTTTAACATTAATACATTTACTCACCTAGTTTTGCATTTGCTTTCTGTGACAAAAAGTCCTATTTATTTGAACAAAGCTTTGTTCTACGTTGATTTTAAGAATTTTCAAAAATTCGGTAAAAGTGTTACAGGAGCTCGTTATGTTGCTCTTGATTATGGTCCATGTCCTGATCAATTTAAAGAAATTTATCGTTACCTTGAAGAGCATAAATTTATTTCTCGGAGTGGAAAGCACGATTTAAAGGCATTAAGGGATTCTGATTTATCTATTTTTGATGACAAAGAATTAGAAGTAATAAAAGATATTACTGAACGTTCAAAAAAAGATGGTGGTAAAGAAATTTTTGAATTGTCTCATAAAGAAATAGCTTTTACAGAAACAACAAAGTACATTGATTATATTAGTTACCTAAAATCATCAAGTTTACTTGTTTAAAATTTAGTTGATATCCAAAAAATCAAACTCAAGATAATTCTAATAATGCAAGTCAAAATTCGGTAATATTTTCTTCTTGTTTTTTATTTTTCGATCCTTTATTTCTCATGATCATTTATATCAAATTGTTAACTATTTGGTATCTTTTATTTTTTAATGAAAGTAAAATAAAAATATGTCAAAATACTTTATCCAAACATTAAATAAAACTGGTTATGCGTTAAGCGAAGTACTTGACGAAATTTCTCAAAATTTTATTGAATCGTCTAAATATTGCACTTTACCAGTTTTAGAAATTGGTGCAGCCTTTGGTGTAGTTAGTCTTGAATGCTTAAAACAAGGAGCTACTGTTATTGCAAATGATTTAGATGAAAATCATTTAAAAATATTAAAAAATAATGCAAATATTAATAGCAATAAATTAATTTTGATGCCATGTGACTTTGAAGATATAAAGTTACTTGATAGCTCAATTTCGTCTATTTTTTGTGCTCGTGTGATTCATTTTTTTGATCCTGATAAATTAATAAGATGTTTAAAATTAACATACAAATTATTAGAAAATCATGGTACTGCATACTTTACCGCTGAAACTCCGTTTTTAAAAAACTGGAATCATTTACACTTAGATTTTAAAAAAAGAATTGCACAAGGTGATATTTTTGCAGGTTACGTAAAAACAAAAAATTATATAAACTCAGGAGAAATATCTGACAACTTGCCAGAGTATATGCAGTTTTTTGATGATTATAATTTAAAAATTATTTTTGAAAAATGTGGTTTTGTTGTAGAAAAATGTTTTTTATTTTCGAGACCTTATTTTCCATTAGAAGTTCAGCTTGATGGAAGAGAAAGTGTGGGAATTATAGCTAGAAAAATTGTTAACCCTAAGGGCTAATTTTCCCACTCCTTACACAAATGCTCAGCTTGTTCTAAAATAAGTTCGATGGCTTTTTCGCTTTTATCTGGCGGATATCCTCTTGTTTTTAAAAGTCTTTTTACAGACATCCGAACCTTAGCCCTTGAGGTTGTTTTCACCATCCAATCCACATCGAGATTTGTTTTAATCGTATTTACAAGATCAATAGCGATTTTTTTTAAAATATCATCACCCAATATGTTTTTAGCAGTTCCGTGGTCACTGAGTGCATCATAAAACGCCAGTTCGTCATCACTCAAACCAAGATCTTTTCCTCGCTTATGAGCCTCTTTAATTTCTTTTGCCATTTTAATGAGATCTTCAATTATTTTGGCGGTTTCAATAGCTCGGTTTTTATAGTTTCTTAATGCATTTTCAAGCATTTCTGAAAAATGTCTTTCTTGTACTTTGTTTTTTTTCATCTTGGTTTTGAGTTCGCCTTGAATCAGTTTTTCTAGAAGTTCAATTGCCAAATTACGTTGAGGAAGATTTCTCACTTCTGCTAAAAATTCGTCCGAAAGCACAGAAATGTCGGGTTTTTTTAATCCAGCCGCAGAAAAAATATCAATCACCCCTTCTGAAGCCACTGACTTAGAAATAAGTTGTCTTAAAATATATTCTTTATCTTCAAGCCGTAATGCCGCATTGGGATTGTTTTTGTTTAAGGCGCCGTTCACGTTTTGAAAAAAAATGAGTTCTGTACGAATTTGCAAAGCCGATTCGTGCGGAGTTGCAAGAGCAAATGCTTTTGAGAGCTGATACACCGCGTCAGAAAATCGTTTTTTCCCGTCGGGTTGCGCTAAAATATGTTCAAGCGCAGATGGTAGCAATTTTAACACTTCCATTGAGTTGCCAAGCGCTTGTTTGTAATTAAACTTATACATAATCTGACAACAAAGTTCGTATTTTTCGAGCATGATTGCAACTGCCTCTTCTTTGTCGAGAAATGGTCTGCCTTGTCCGCCGCTTTCTGTATAGGTTTGCATGGTTTTGCGCAAAGAGTCTGCAATTCCAATATAATCAACAACAACTCCGCCTTTTTTACCCTCAAATATTCTATTGACTCGCGCAATGGCCTGCATCAAATTGTGCCCCTTCATGGGCTTATCAATATACATTGTGGTCATACAGGGCGCGTCAAAACCTGTGAGCCACATATCTCGCACAATAACAATTTGAAATGGTGAGTGTTCATCTCTAAAATGTTCTGCAAGTTCTTCTCGGCGTTTTTTGGTTCTGATATGTTGTTGCCATTCTTCTTTATCTGATGCCTCACCTGTCATAATTATTTTGATGACACCTTTTTCGTCATCTTGTGCGTGCCATTCTGGGCGGAGTTTTATAATTTCGTTATACATATCAATGCAAATACGGCGAGACATACAAACAAGCATCGCCTTGCCTTTTTTACCATCCTGACGGCTCTCAAAATGAGAAATAAAATCTTTTGCCACTTCTTTAATTCTATTTTCAGAACTGACTAAGGCCTCAAGGTTAGCCCACTTTGATTTTATGCGTTCTTTTTCTGAGGGCTCATCGCTTTCTGTAATTTCTTCAAGCTCAGAGTCGAGATCGATGTTTTTATTTATTTCGAGTTTAATGAGCCTACTTTCATAATAAATAGGAACTGTGGATTTATCTTGGATTGAGCGTTCAATATCGTAAATAGAAATATAGTCACCAAATACTGCTCTGGTATCAGCATCAGTTTTTGAAATTGGGGTTCCTGTAAATCCAATAAAGCTTGCGTTAGGAAGAGCGTTTCTTAAATGTATGGCAAATCCTTCTGTAAAACCATATTGGCTTCGATGAGCTTCATCGGCAACGATAATAATATTTTTGCGCTCAGAGAGTAACGGAAATTGTTCTCCCTTTTTTTCAGGAAAAAACTTTTGAATGGTTGTAAAGTAAATACCCCCCGATGCAACTTTTAGAGCATTAACAAGGTCGCTGCGGCTTTCGATTTGTTTTGGAGTTTGCCGCAAAATTTGAGTGACTCTTGAAAACTGTCCAAAAAGCTGATTATCGAGATCGTTTCTATCGGTTAAAATAATTATTGTTGGGTTTTGCAGTTCGTTTTGCACAACAGCTTTTCCAACATAAAATGCCATTGTAAGTGATTTGCCACTTCCTGTAGAATGCCAAACTGTTCCAATACGTTTATCGCCTTTAATAGCTTTAATAGTTTTATTAATTGCAGCTCTCACCGCATTAAACTGATGGTATGCTGCAACAATTTTAATAGCGGCATCAGACTTTGGCTTTTGCTCAAATGCAACAAAGTAACGAACAAAATCAAGAAAACGCTCTTTATCAAATAATCCTCTAATGACAACCTCTAAACTTAAAAGATTGGTAGGAACGTCTTTTTCGGAATTGATTGTTCGCCAAACATGATAACGTTCTTGGTGAGCTGTTAAGGAGCCAACCATTGAGTGTAGGCCATCAGAAATCACATTGACGGCATTATAATTAAATAAAGATGAAATCTCATTTTTATAGGTTTGAATTTGATTATAAGCTTGCCACACATCGGTGCCAGGATCAGAAGGATTTTTTAATTCTACAACCGCTAATGGAAGGCCATTTACAAAAATTACAATGTCTGGTCTTCGATTATTTTTATTTTCTATCACTGTAAATTGATTGATAGCGAGAAATTCGTTGTTTTCGGGATTTTTAAAATCAATAAGCCAAACTTTATCGGGTTTGTTACCTTGAACAGTTTGATATTCAACATCCACACCATCTGTGATGTATTGATGACAGCGTTTATTTTGTAATACTGGATTTGTAATATCAAACAAAAGAATTTTACGAATGGCTTCGTCAATTCCATTTGCAGGAACTTTGGGGTTAAGTTCAAAAATTTTATTTTTTAGTCTGTTTACTAAAATAACATCTGCAAAACTTTTTCGTTCCTCATTTTTGCCTTCTAGAGCAATATCTGGACCATAATATTTTGTATAACCAATTTCGATAAACCAATCTAAAGCCTGCAATTCGAGAGTGTCTTCGGTAACGGAGTCGGAGTTCATGGTTGGTCTCCTTAAATTTATGAAATAAAATGGTTACACGTTTAATTTTTCCTCGTTTTTTGCGTATGCATAAATTTTTTGCTGAACTGGGATATGAGTTGTTGTTTCGTTGCTGGTAGGTGAAATTTCTTTTTCTTTGTTGCTTAAAGATATTTCGCCTGAAATGAGTTTGGGGAGGAGGAGATCTCTTAGTTCGCATAAATAAATATTCTCATCTCTATTTGATCTAATTTGAGCAAATAATGATTCGATATTTTTTGAAAAAATCGCATCTATTTCAGGTAGTGCTTTTATAAATAGAATTCTATTCATATTACCTTGGTTCAATTTGGGTTGAACCGCACCAGTAATAAATGGAGTAACAACTGTATGTTTCAAAAATAGGAATAAATGTTCATTAGAAATGTCTTTAGCTGTAAGAACATGAGCATGATTATTTACCCAAAACTTACCCCAAACATATTGTAAGACAGGACTGCCATCTTGATTTATAACACTGCCATCTTCTCCCATTAGTATATGAACGCCATCAAAAATAAAATCGTCAACATATCCCATCAGAGACGAAGCCCCATAATAAGGAAATATACCTTTTCTTTTTTCTCTTTCACTTGAGGAGAGCGGAATTCTCTTTGAATCAAAGCAGTTTACAACCTCTCCTAGAGTTTTAACCCTCCACCCCTTCGGAATAGGACCAAGTTCAGAATCTTCAAAACTATCTGGAAAAAGAGCAGCAGTTTCATTGTCCATGCCAAACGGGCGGCGGCCTTCGGCTTTTGCCCTCACGGGGCCAAAATCTATAAACCACTCTTTAAAAATTGCTTTCGCCATTGATTCAAGAGTTTCGTTCATTTGGTTGTTGAGATCGATTTTGTCGTCGATACTTTTTAATATATTAACAGCTTCATTTTGAATTCTTAAACTTGGTATTTCTGTTTCATATAGTAGTAAATCATCTATCTGCATATTTGGTTGTGTCGAAGTGCCAAAACATATTGAATTTATATGATTTTTGAATTTTTCGGTTTGCATTATATAATAAAAATATCTAGGAATTACTTTTTTATCATCAACTTTTATTCGAATTAAACCATTGTTAAAAACAGCGGGTAATTCTGATTCTATGTATGTATTGACGCCAATTGTATTGCCGGTTCTAGCAATTATTATATCTCCAGTTTTTAATTGAAACTTTTCGTACACGTCATTTGTTACTTTAGTGAATCCCCATTGAGAGAATTTTTTTTTCTGAGAAACATCTCCAATTCTTAAACATTTAATACCTGTATTTTCTTCAACAATTGGTGCGCGTTTGATTGCATCTGCGCCTGTATTAACTTTTACGACAACTTGTGAAAGTTTCATTCTATCATTCCAATCTGTTAAGTTCATTTTCAATTTGAATGGCTAGACATTGTGTTTTTTTAAACATACCTATTAATTCGTTTTTCAATTTATTAAACTTCTCTTCAAACGATCCTTCATCATCCACCACATCCTCCGCCCCAACATATCTTCCAGGCGTAAGTACCCAGCCATTTTTTTCAATTTCATCTAAGGTAACAGATTTGCAAAATCCAGCTTTATCTTGGTATGTGCCACACTCTTTTTCGCCTCTCCAGGCATGATAAAGTCTGCCAACTTCTTTTATTTCAGAATCAGTTAATTCTCGGTTTACTCTCGAGGTCATAATTCCCATTTTGCGGCAATCAATAAATAAAACTTTGCCAGATCTATTTTTTTGGTTGGGTGCGGTTTTTTTATTGCGCGAAATAAACCACAGTGATGCAGGAATTTGAGTGGAGTAAAAAAGTTGTCCAGGAAGAGAAATAATACAATCAATAATGTCAGCCTCGAGCATTTTTTTTCTAATTTCACCTTCGCTCGATTGATTAGAACTTAAACTTCCGTTTGCTAAAACAATGCCTGCAACTCCGTTTGGCGCAAGCCTATGCACCATATGCTGCAACCAAGCGTAGTTGGCGTTACCAGCCGAAGGCACTCCATACCGCCACCGTTGGTCGTCTTTCAGCATTTCTCCGCCCCAGTCGCTAATATTAAAAGGCGGATTTGCTAAAATATAATCGGCTTTGAGATCGCGGTGTTGGTCGTTATGAAATGTGTCTGCGTTCATTTCACCCAGATCGCCTTCAAGCCCTCTGATGGCAAGATTCATTTTGCAAAGTTTCCAGGTGGTGGGGTTGGATTCTTGCCCATAAATAGAGAGCTGTCCTTTTTTACCGCCATGGGCATCTAAAAATTTAATAGATTGAACAAACATACCGCCTGAGCCACAGCAAGGGTCATAAATTCGTCCTTTGAGTGGTTCAATCATTTCGACTAAAAGTTTTACAATACAACCTGGAGTATAAAATTGACCACCAAGCTTACCTTCAGCACTGGCAAACTTGCCTAAAAAATATTCGTAAACTCTGCCTAAAAGATCTTTTTGTTTACTTGTTTTGTCGCCAAGTTCAATTGATGAAATTAAGTCAACAAGCTCACCAAGCATTCTTTTATCTAAATCGGGGCGAGCATAATCTTTTTGCAACACACCTTTAAGAGTTCTGTTTTCTTTTTCTATAGCGTTCATGGCGTCATCAATTATTTTGCCAATTTCAGGTTTTTTTGCGTTATTTTTAATGTTGTCCCAGCGCGCATTTTTAGGTACCCAAAAAACATTTTTTTCTGAGTAGGCATCTTTTTCTTCTTCAAAGCCATCATCTTCTTTTAGGAGTTCGTTATATCGTTCAATAAAAGAATCAGAAACGTATTTTAAAAACACAAGGCCAAGAACAACATGTTTATAAACAGCGGCATCCATATGGGCTCTAAGTTTATCGGCGGTTTGCCAAAGTTTTTCTTCAAAGCCCAGGTTGGTTGTTGATTTATTTTCTTTAGGTTCTTTTGGTGTTTTTTTTATTTTTTGTTTTTCTTCTTTGGGTGTCTTTTTAATTTTTGGCATTTACATTTTCCCAGGTTTTTAAATCAATTTTTTGAGTGATTTTATTGCTACATTGCGAATCGTATAGAACATCTTGTTTTTGCAGAAAATAAATTATATTTTTTTAAAATTATTTTCAATAGATCGTAAAATAAATTTTATGGTGATATTATGTTGTAAAGTTAGATTGAGGGAGGGGTAAAAGTAATCTCAATTTTTTTATTGAATTTTAATAAATCAATTTTAATCTTTCTATAATGGAGTTTATCACCTCTTCTTGAAGATCAACCCGCATTTTTTTTGAAACAAGTTTTTGCACTTGAACAACCGCTTTGATATACTCTATTTGTTCTTCTAAAGTAAATCTATCCCAATTACTATTTCCTTTTAATCTGTTGTGGGATTTTAATAAAATTTGAATATTGTTTGGGTGATGTTTGCCAGGAGAATTTGGATTTAAAATTGCTTTTGCATGCTCGCACTCAAAATCCAAATTAAAAAAGTTTTTTAATTGAAAAATTATTGCTTCAAATTCTGCCATTCTATACTTTTCTTTTGTTCCCAGTTGCGCTTCATCAGATTTTATTTTTTGCGCTCGGGTAAAAGGTTCTAAGTCAGCTTCGAGTTCTCTTTTAAAATATGAGTCTTTGTCGGTTTCGGTTATTATTTTAACTCTTTTGGGACGCTCAGATTCTTCAATTTCAATTTTGCCAGCATATCTTCCAGTCGCAACTGCAGAACTTATTCTTGCAGCAATTTCTCTAATCCCCGTAGAAGGTTTTTTATGCTTTTTTGCCTCTTGATTGGCTTTTTTTAATATTTCTGGAAAAACCTCAGCCACCTTTAAGGCCCATTCAGAAACCGTTGCTCAGTTGTTCATCATGCGTAGGGCTTCAATGTATTTTTCAGATATGAGCGTTTTATCTTTTTGGCTCATTGTTAATCCTCAAAATTTTATTGCATATTGTATCTAATTTTTATTAAAAATAGAACAATTTTATTTATTTTTAAATTTTTAATTTTATTTTTTTATAATACAAATTTTTTAAATTATATTAAATAAAATAACAATTTTATAAATACAAATTTTTATATTAGACAAAAAAATAAAATAATTATAATATAATTAACTGTATTTTAGTTTATTTGAGTTAAAAAATAATTTTAAAATGGAAAAATATGAGATATAATATAATAAAAAAACCATTAAATTTTTTAGATAATAAAGCTGCTAAGTATTATTTTGAACATAAGAGAATAGCGCCCTCTTTTTTTCATTTAGCTGGATATTTACCTGAAGCCTCGAGTGTAAATGTTGATTTTTCTTCAGGATTGGATGGAGTTTTTACCAGAGAAGTGACTGAATGTGTCATAGTTGGATTAATTCATAAAAATAAATCAACTAAAAAAATAACTAGAATTACTATGATGCATCAATCGGGAGGATTGTCCTTTGAAGGTATTTTAAAAAATATTGATCATCTTATAATTAATAATTTATTTGAGAGATCTAATGAAATTTTAAAAATTTATATACTGATGACTAATGGTTCTACCCCTCAGTATAGGTTAATAGATAATATGGATGAAATATACTCAAGTCGATATAAAAATTATATTGAAAAAGAAATTGAGTTATATGAAAGTATTTTAACGGTTTCATATAATGGTTATTGTTTATTGCGTGTTGATAATAATGAAATTATGGCTGCTGAATTTAATAAGGATTTTAATACAAATAATTACTTTGTTCCAATTACTTGTTTACATAATAAAACTAGAAGATTTGATAACACAAGTGATTTATATGAATATTTAAAAACTGGTAAATACTGGATAAAAAAATCGAAAGATCTTTCAAATTGTATGATTTGTAATTCTCCATTTTTTTATGCTTCATTAAATGTCCTTTATAAAGCTCGTAATCATTGTAGAGTTTGTGGAATTATTGTTTGTAAAAATTGCATTAAGTTTAAAAAAATTCAAAAATCTCTTTTTAAAGATGATATTATTGAAAAAGAAAATAATTATAAAGTTTGTATTCGGCACTAAAAAATGATTTAGAAATGGCATTAAAGTGTTGTTATGAAGAGGGCATCTTATTTTTGATAAAAATATTTATTGTAAATTTTCTTAACAGTTCCATCTTGCTTCATTTTTTTTAGTTGCTTGTTCAATTGATTGATGATTTTATCATCTGTATTAATATTAAATGCTGCATACAATTCAGTTTTATTAAATGTATAGAGTTCTTCAATACTACCTGCATTTGCCAATTTAACAATCCAAGGACCAAGTGCTGAACCTGAAGCCCAGAGATCAATCCGTCCTGCTTGTAGTTTTAACGCATTTTGTTGATCATTTGTTGAAACATCTAAATTTTCGTTTCTAACAAATCCGTTTTTTTGTAAAAATTCGGTCACCGCATCTTCAGTATAAACTCCAATAGAATATTTTTTTGCATCATCAAGGCTATTGATTTTAATTTTAGATCCTTTTTTTGCAAAAAATACCCAATTATTGGAGATAATTGGGCCAACCCATTTAAATAAATTTTCTCTTTCCGGAGTTCTAGTCGTGGAGAATAGAGCGGTGTCAGATTTTTTTTGAGTGGTATTAAACCCTCTTGCCCAAGGTAATACTTCCAAAGTGTACTTAATTTTTTCTCTTTTCATTATTTCTTGCATAATTTCAGTTGAGATACCAACAATTTTATTGTCAATAATCATATTTAATGGTGGTCTATAATCTTCGGTAATTAAAGAAATTTTAGTTTGAGCTAGTGCAGAATTGAGTGAAAGTAACAAAAAAAGAATAAAAAGTAAAAATTTATTTGTCATAAATATCTCCTTGTATTTAGAAAATTAATTTTCCAAAATAGGTTTGCTCTGAAAACAGTAGATAGAAATAATAATAAACTTTTTTACATTCAAAATGCAAGGTAAAGTTAAGTTTTGAATATTTGAGATTACATTTTTCAGGATTATTCTTACTTTAAAATTAAAAAAGAGTGAACAAATCAATGTCCTTCAAAACAACGTAATTTCATCTTAAAACACTAAAACCAATGTTTGCTATGATTTTAGAAATTGGATTCGTTTAAAGCTTCAACGTATTTTTTAGACATGAGAAATTTAGTTTTTTTTGCTCATCTTCAATCTTCATAACTCTTAACCAACTTTATAGGTAATTTTTAATTTATTTTTAAATTTAATAAAATATATGATAATTAATAAGATATCATATATTTTATTAATTAAATTTTATTATATTAGACAAAAAAATTGAACACAATTATATTTTATATTTGTTTTATTGTATTATGTATTTATTGGATGATAAAAATGTCTGTTACTGTGTTTTCTTGGAATTATCATATTAAAAAAAATTTAGATTATCTTTGTAATAACAAAACACCTGGGCATTGTGCTTTAGAAATTACTGGAAATTATAGAGAAATTGAAACTATTAAAAAAAATTATATTAATAGTTGTAAAGAATATATAGAGGCAAATAAAATAATTGAAAATTATACAAATCAACCTCAAGATATTGATAGATTTATTTCAAAAAATTTGTCAGAAAATGAAAAAATTCAACATAGAATTAATGATTTAGAAGAATGTGTTGAAGAATATTGCCAAAATGAGAATTCAGGATTAATTAGGGCGGCGCTTAAAAATATTTCTTTTTCAACAATATTTGCCTATTTAAATCTTATAAAGTATCAAAAAATTTTCGATAAAAAAATAATTTTTTATACGTCACAAATAGGAAATGAGACGGTTTACCATATGTATTTTAGTGTTTTTCCAAAATCAAATTCATCAGAAATGGAAAAAAATGATATAAATCCTAATAATTTGCGTGAAATAAATTGTCCAAATCATGAATGCGACGGTAAAAATAGTGCTTTAATAAGAAGATCTGAAGGTATAAAATATTTTGAAGTCATAAATGGTAAATTAAGTGGAGTTATTATTAGTGCTAAAAGTTTAAATACTTATAAAAGTGCTTTTAGCTTTTTATTTAAAATAAAAACTACTGATTTTAGAAAAACTTTATTTGATTTTTATGATGAAAGTCAAAAAATAAATAAAAAAATATTATCAAATTTTTTAAAAAATAATGTGGGATATGCAACTAGTATAAAAAACGATTTGAGTAAATTTTTAAAAAATTTAGAAAAAGAATTATTTTTATGCACTGATCCAAATGCTGTTAAAATTTTACAAGAAAAAATAGTGTATGCAAAAAACTTATTAAAAAATTTAAAAAATGTTGAAGCTAAAATTGAAATATTTAATGAATTTGCAGGTATTCCCCCCTCTGAAATAGTCACGTTGCCTTCTAAAATATGTGATGGCTATGGTGCAGATGAAAACATTATTGTTGCAAAGTGGATGGAAATAATACGCCGTCCACTAAGTTTGTTGGCAACATAGATAACCAAAAATAAATATTTATACGGAAATTGATGAATATTGAAAACAGGATATGCTGCAGT
>QOVW01000021.1 GCA_003339605.1 Spirobacillus cienkowskii
GACTTTATTATTGACTTTATTATTGACTTTATTATTGACAGTAAAACAGGTTATGGTACTCATAATAAAAGATACGCGAAATGTATCTTTTATTTTTTTTTATTAAATTTCAATAATATTTTACACTTATTATCTCGGGGTATGATTTGACAAAAATCAAATACGCAATTAAAATGCGACTTATTTTACCAATTATTTCAATATCTTTTTTATCCTCTTGTAATAATAGTGAATTTTTTGAGTATAAATCAAATACTCAATATTCAAAGATATGTAGGACAAAAAATATTGAAATAGATCTTGATAAACTCATTGAATCAGATTATTTTAAAGATAATAAAAATAAAATTCTTAAAAATAAGTTAATTGAACTATTTTCTCAAGAGGAATTTAAAAAATTAATAACAGGTAAACAGAGCAATATAGATTATATTCAAACTATTTATCCAGAACTAACCAGTATTTTAAATTTATTTAGTGAATCATTTGCAAATATTAATAATATAGATAATGAGGTATATCGTAATTTAAATATCATTCGCTATAAGATAGATGACACATTAACTTCATTAAACAATCAATACAGTTGGTTAGCAAAAGAGAAATTAATTAATGATAATTATACAATTCTTAACCCTAATCAAAAGAAACACTTAGATATTGACTTGGCTAAATATGAAGCCTTTAAAGAAATGACTGATAATTTATCAAATTTTGAAACAAAATATTCTGAAATGAGAGCTGATTACAATATTCCCAAAAATCATATTCCAAGCTTCTTTGACAATAATTATTATGAAAATAAATTAAAATTTATTGATATAAATGATAGTTCCATCTATTACTATCATGTTTCCGAAGAACACTATAAATCTTTTCATAAATTCAATAATTACTTTAATGAAATTACAACTAAAATAAATAATTTAAACAATATTGGCGACTATAATGGCCTAAATAAAGCATTTGCTATTCAAGCATTTTTTGAATATTTTTCATCTAAATCCACTTCTGAAGATCATTCAGCTTTAAATCAAATATTAAAGGCAAACAGTTATGTGAATTTAACTCAAATGTCTCTTGGTGTAACAGATGAGTTACAATATGCCGCTCATGTTGCAAAAGCTATTAAAAATCCAAAAATCACTCAAATGAGTTCTGCTGAGTTATTTTCAATAGGAAAATTTGGAAAATTTATTTCAGGGGCTGATATCATATTAAACGGCGTTGCTGTCGGACTCGACATTGCGTCTCTTATTCATGCAGAAACTTATTCACAAAAAGTAACATTAGGAACACAACTATTTTTTAACAGCTCGGGGCTTGTCATTGGCTTAGGCTCTGCAATTGCGGGAAGCTCCATAGCGGGTTTCTTAACCGTTCCATTAGCAGGTATTGGAATTGGAATAACAGGTATTGCAACAAATTTTTCGACCCATGTAGAAAATTTTGAAACTGTCGCGAAATATTTAAATCAACATGAATCAAGTATTCACAACTACATTAGAATTCCCAAACGCGAGCCCACTGAAAGTCATGATGTTAGAAAACCATATTTAAATTTTGCAGTTTCAACAGAGGATAATTTATATCTAGACGTCATTAAAGAACTTGACTTTACAGAAAATGGAAAAATAAAATTAAAAAAAGGCAGTTCCTATATTTCGAAAACTAAAATTGGCGATAGAGACACAGGACCATACAGAAACGTCATACCCTTTGGTGGTGGCAATGTTAGACCTTATCCTATTGTAAATGTACAAGATTTAAATAATGGAAAATTTAGCGCAGATAATTTTATTTCAATCCGATCAACAATAGGTTTAGAAGAAAAAACAGAGATTAATTTAAATAAAGAATATTTTAGTTCTATTGATCGTGATTTTCTAATGAGAAATACATTAGAAAAAGATGAAATAAATGAAAATAGTCATATATATTTTAATAATATTATTCCTGACATATTTTTAGACTTAAACGATAACTACTTAAAAAAAATTCCTGACATTTTTTTACCTATCGCCCCTGAAATTTATTACTCCTATGAATACAAAACGGTTCATGGCCCAAACCTTTCGAATTGGGCTTGGGATGGCAAAGATTACAAAGATAGGGTTGGAAGAAAATTACATTTCCGAAATGAAAATGATTTTATGCTTACTTATGAGTACTCACATGATCCGATGGGTATTACCAAATTGCATTCATATATTAAAAATACAGAAATAAAAGTAAAACTAGGCTCCAACAATGTCACTTTAATTACACCGTCTTTACCTGAAGAATGGAGTAATAAAATTACTTATAATTTTGAAGCGTCTAAAGGAGGGACATATTATATTATAGCTAACAAAGGAGTAAAATATCACTTTACAGGAAATGAAAAAGAAACATTTATTATAGATGTTAGTTCAATAAATCAAAAAAATCAAGAAATAATTTTAAATGATAAAAATTATACCTTCAACATAAATGGTACTCATTTTAGTTTTGATATAAACCATCGACCCAAAGCAATTATATTTAAAATTAAAAAAGAGAAAACAGATGAAAATAATACAAAATATAATGATTATAAAATAACTGAATTTAATATTTTGGCTTTAAATAAATATCCTAATATAGTATTTCACAATGAAAAAGAAGAGCACAGTTTAAACTATAGTTCTTTAGAAAGTTACGTACTCAAAAATCTAAAATCAAAAAGTGCCTCTCAATTTATTGAAGTGACTGGATTCCCTCTTGAAGAAGCGATGAAGCAATCAGCACATGTGAATTTTGATGAATTAAATTCAGAAATAAATGAAAATTATCAATATAAAGCCTGGTACGATACACATCATGAACAATTTATTTATCCAGATTATTTATCATACCCTGATCTTAGAAATCGCTGGGAAGAACTCGAACCTAATTATTTAAGCTTTATAGGTATTTCAGATAATAAATATTATTATTACTTTAAACCTAAAAATTCATTGACCGAAAAAGTTCTTTATTCGGAATCAATCAATGGAAGTTTAAATGATCTTTTTTACATAAGATCTAAATTTATTCCAGTAATATCAAATGATTTATTAATTATTTCAAATTCAAACGATGAAAAATACATATATTCTCTTTCTAGCAATAAAATTATTGCTATAGAAGTTAATAAAAAATTCGATGAAAAATTAGAATATTACGAGTATAGAAATGAATTACAAAATTATATTTTAGAATTTATTCATAATTATAAATTTTTAAAATTTGATAATTTTTTGAGGGTATTTATAAATAATAATTATGACAAAAGCTCCGAAAATAATTGGTTTTATATCAATAAAGGTTCATTTATAAAATTGAACTCTGTAATCAACACAAATGAAAAATTAGAATTATTAAATAGTTATAAATATTCATCTGAAAATTTATATTTTTATAACAAAGATTCTAATAAATTATATATGCAACCTTACGATGCTTCTTTTTTAAAAGAGCTTTCTAATAATATAGAAAATATTTATATTGAAAATGAAGAAATTTTTATTCAAAATCGCGATGGAACTCAAGTATCCATAGACTCAAAAAATAATTATAATTTATTAAAAATTAACATTGACAAATTAAACATTGATTTGGTAAATAAAAAATTAAATGAAATTAAAAAATATTTTAAAAATATTAAAATTCCAGCAATTTTACTCTTAACATTTATAGAAAACAATAAAAATGAAGTAGGTTTATATTTTCCAAATGAAAATATAATTGAGGTAATTAAAAAATGATATTTTTAAAAATTAAAAATTTTTTTTATAAAATTTCTTGCTTATTATTATTTTCTCTTTCAACAAATTCAAAACCTTTGTTTGCAGAAAATAATCTTATACGCAGTCCAAAAAGTTTCTTCCAAAAAATAGATACCCAAAAGCATAAATCGATTTTAAAAATAAAATAGTGATAAAATTTTATAAATTAAAAATATTCGTGTAAAAGGTATGCAGCACTTCATCTCTACTAGTAATAAAAAAGGGATGCTGCATATGTCGAAGATAGTAACTCATTTTAATGAAACTTTAAAGGGACTTCTTAAGAAAAAAATTACCCCACAGCTTCTAAGAAGACTTGCTATAATTCTGCTCTTTTTAATGGATATTAAAGTGAAAGAAATATCAGCAGTGTTGAAGTGCAATCCCAAAACTGTGTACCAAACAATAAGAAAATTTAAATCAAATGGAATGATGAATCTTATTGAAAAACCTCGTACGGGTAGGAAAAGCTTGTTAAACTCAGATGATGTTTCAGAATTAAAAAAGCAGATAATTCTAAAAAACTCTCAGGAATCTCATGAAAAAGTTGTGCATATTGAGATTATAAAAAATATTATACATAAGAATAAAGGAAAAAAATTTAGTAGATCTGGCCTATACTCATTTTGTAAGAAAAATTAAACCAAGACCAGTACACATTAAAAATGATCCAGAAGTCATTAAAGAATGGAAAAAAGAATTTCCTAAAATAATAGATAAAATAAAAAGTGAACATCTTGATAAAAAAGTTATCCTTTATTATCAAGATGAAAGTAGATACGGACAAAAAACAATAACGTCTGGAATATGGAGTCAAAAAGGGATTCGTCCAGAGTATAAAAATCAAAATGGTTTTTTAAATTCGTGGATATATGGAGCAATTAATATTGAAACAGGAAAAAGGTTTGGTCTCGTGCTACCAACTTTAGATATTGATAATATGCAGATATTTTTAAATTCTTTTTCAAATAGAATAAAAATAAATGAGCACATTTTAATGGTATTAGATGGTTCAAGAGCACATAACAATAATAAAATTGTTATTCCAAAAAATATTACATTACACTTTCTTCCCCCGTATAGCCCACAACTAAATCATATTGAGCGGTTGTGGAGTTATTTAAAAAGAAATCACTTGTCCTTTAGATTATACGATAAAATTGAAGATATTATTCAAGCAGGAAGTGATGCTTGGAATAAATTAACCGATAGAATTGTCAAATCCATCGGATTTTCTCAAATTGGAAAACAAGGTATGGAGCAAATTTAATGGACTGCGTATTAATTTACAAATTATAAACCCTAAAATCCATAGTGAAAATGAAAAAAAATATTTCTCAAAAAATGAAAAAATTGAAATAATAAACACTATAATTAAAGAATTAAAAGAATTTGATAAAAACAAATATAATCCTGTTATTAGATATTGGAATAAATTAAGAGATAAGAAAAATTTCCATCATGATTTAATTGAATCGCTCAAATCTTATATCGCTCAACTTCAAGATAAGAATTTTGATTCTGAAATGGAATTTAGCAAGTTATCTGAAATAATGAAACTTTTTGGTCAATCAGCAATTAATTTTAGAAATGCTCCTCACAAAGATCAAATAAATAAAATTTATAAAGAACTATATTTAAAAACGGCAAAATATGTTCCAAAAGAGCTGCATTTTGTTTGGATAGGAGGACCATTAGGCGAAATTCAAAAGGATTATATTAAAATATGGGCAGAATTAAACCCAGATTATAAAATAAATATCTGGTATGATTCAAATAATTTATTAGAACATGAAACATCTAAAATTATAAAAAATGATAAAAACATATTAGAAGTTAATTTAAATAAACAGCAACAGGCTGATATAATAATAGAGCGGCAAAATTCATACTATGAAAAATATTTAAGAAGTAATAAAAAAAATACTGATCAGCTTAGAATTGATTTTTTAGATGATTTAGAGCCTAATGAAATTTTAAAAACTCTTTTAGAAAATAAAAATAAAGTTAAAAATGATCAAATAAATATGAAAAACGATCACGATAATATTAATTTTAGAGATATTAACGAAGAAGGTAAAAAATGGCGGTTATATAACATTTACAACCAAGAGATGAATTTAAGAATGAATTTAGCTGCGGCTTCAGACATTGCTCGTTTAGAAATATTAAATGAATTTGGCGGAATTTATTTAGATACCGATATTTTACCAACTGTAAAACATAATAAAGATATTTTAAATACTACAAAATATCGTGATTTTTATAATCTTATAGAAAATGACTCTCAAATATTACGTAATATTAATATAGCTATTTATGAATCTATTTTAAATAATAATCAATCTTTAATTAATAGCAGAGAAATGAGTGAAAAGCACTTAAACCAATTAACTTCAAAATTATTGAAAGATCCTAACTTAGTTGAATACAAAAATTTATCGAATGATATAAAAATATTTTATTCTGAAATTTCAAAGTTAAAAATTTCAGAGATTTTTACAAGTATTGGAAATTTTTCTGTAAATGAAGGTCTTTTTCGTATTGCAGAACAGAGCAATAGCATAATTGCTTCGCATAAAAGTACAGATCAAAATGCTCTCATTCAAAAAGCGATTATGATTGTAGAAGAGAATTATGAAATTTTAAATAAGATTCATAAAAACACCCCGGGCACAAGCTCCGTGTTTAATACTGCACCAGAAGCGGATAAGATTTATAAAACACTTATGGATTATAAAGTATTAGACAGAACAGTTGCTAATATTGTTCAATCTTTTACTAATTATCGATATGATGGGTTAATTGAAAGTATGAAATCTACAATCGTATTAAGTGGACCAAGTGTTTACGAAGAAGTTTTGCAAAATTATTATCATGATGAATTCGTTAATTCTAAACTTAAATTTAGATTTGGCCTGAGCGATAAATTTAATTTTAATACAGAAGAAGATACAAAATCTTCTTGGACTATACAAACAGATCATAGTTTAGGAATTGTTACTATTCCAGGAAATTGTTAAAAATAAAGCTTGTTTAAGTCCTAAAGTAATTCTTTTTGATTTGATGAACCTATTTATTCTGAACTTCTCGCATATAACTTTAAATCATTTAATTTTTCTGGGTCTTTATTTTTATCCAATTTATAACAAGTGGAATTAAAGAAACAATAATAACGCCCCCAATTAAAAGATGAATATAATCATTAATTTTTTCGCCAAAAATACGTCCGAGATAAAAACCTCCTAAAACCATACTAAATACCCAGAAAAAAGCACCTACAACATTAAACATAGCAAATCTTCGATAGTTCATTTGTGCTGCTCCAGCTACTGTTGGAGCAAAAGTTCTAATTATCGGCACAAATCTTGCAATAATAATGGTTTTACCACCATGCTTTTCATAAAATTCCTTTGCCGCCAAAATGTGTTTTTTTCTAAAAAACAAGGAGTCATCTTTTTTATAAAGCAATGGCCCTAATTTATATCCTATATAAAAACCAACAGCATCACCAATTATTGCAGACGCAGTAAGAGTTGAAAGTAAAATATAGACATTCATATCACCTTTAGCAGCAAAAAGACCTGCTGCTATTAATAAAGAATCTCCTGGTAAAAAAAATCCAAATAACAAGCCTGTTTCTGCAAAAACTATTAAAATCAAACCAATATAACCAACTAATTGAATTAAAATAACAGGATTTTTTAATATTGCCAGTACTGACTCAACTAGCGTAAAAAATGCATCCATCGACAAACTCCCATACAACAGAAAAAAAAATTCTAGCTGTAAGACTTGTAATTTACAACTTTTTATCATTCAGGACGCATAGCTTAAGTTTTGAGAGCAAAATATTCACATTTTTTTGTTATTTAATTTTAATTTGGAGAGATTTTCACTTTAAGTTCCAGGCATTCGTTGTCTCAACAAAAAACACTTGAACAATAGAACCTGATGAAATTGTTATTTCTTTACCATTTCGAGTCAAATTATCATTAATTCTTCCAGCAACAGCATTGATTGAACCAGAAAGAGCTTGTCTCACTTGATTGGCAATAGACTGATCAACCGTAATGCCTGTTTGTGTAGTGGATGTTGTGAGCGAACTCAGCACGTAGGTCGTTAAAAATGTACTCGCAGTCGAAACAATCAGTTGCCAATTTGACGGATCATAAATTTTTCCTGATAAACCATTATCTCCCAAAATATCTTTAACAATAGCAGTGCAAGGCAAATGAGGGGAGTCATCTCTGGTGTTGACACATTTATCAATCAGTATTTCTACACGCCTCTGCGATTTATTAAGCTGGGCTTTGCCAACAAAAGTTATATGATTTGGAAATTTTTGTTCTGTTGATCCAAAAGCAATTAAACTCGTATCAATTGATTCACTAGAAGAAACTGTTAATTTGTCGGGAAGAATTGCGTACACACGTGTTCCAGCTTTAAACATTTGTGTTCTGCCCGCAACCTGCTCCACTCCAGAAATTGTTTGCAATTTTTGTGAACTCATTGCTGTAAGTCTGGAAAATTTTGAACTCTGTTTAGGAGAATCAATCATTTGCGCTTGATGTTGCGCATGGATATCAAAATTTTTTTCTTTGATTTTATGAATAACTGCGTCACTAATTTTTGAAATCAACTCACCAAAACTTTCTGCATCGCGTTCACGATATTCATCAAAAACTTTCAAATTATAATTATCATTGTTGTTATCGGTATATAAGGATGTCGACTGTTGTTCATCTTTACTTTGATTTATTAAAGAATCATTTTCTGAAATGTCAGAAATCTTTGCTTTTCCAAGTTCAACATTTTCTAATGACTGCGCTCGTAATCGATCTGATAAGGAAGCTTTTTTAGCCTCCTTATCCAATTCTGTTTCTTGTAAATCAGGATTAATTATTATTGATTTTACAATTAAAGAACACAATATAATAAATACAGACAACAATAAAAAAAGTATTAATTTTTTTTTATTCTTTTGTTGCATATAAGTTCTCCTTTTTTATTGGAGAAAATCCATTTTTATTAAGTATAGCTGATAATTCTTGTATTTTTTTTATTTCTAAATCTTTAAAATTATTTCGTTTAATTTCATTTTTTATTATTCTATTTTTGGATATCTGAATAGATTGAAATTCATGCATATCAAAAGATAAATTTTCTATAAATTGCTTTTGTTTATTATCTAACAATTTTACAACGCTGTATGCATTATTATCAGTAAAGTAAATTCCAATTGGATAAATATTAGCATCAACAAGTTGACAATTAATTACAGTCTGCTCTGGAATATTGCTATCAATTGTAATTAAATTTACAGCATCAACTTTTAAAATTACTGTAGAAAATCCAGGATTTTCTGTCGCATTTTTCATAGGATTTCCTTTTTCAATTATGATTGCATTGTTATCGCTCACACAAGAAGTCACTTGATGCGGAAATATTAAAACCGTAGGTCTTGAGGGTGTTACACGTACAACTGGAGGATTGATTTTATTTAATTTCATTGTAACAACAGGAAATTTGCTATCAAATTTTCCTTGCGGAACAAGAATTCCGTCAATTTGATCAGAAAACGCTAAATTAGAAGTAAGTAAAATTGTTGCTAGGTAAAATTTAAATTTTCGCATTTTTTCTTTCCATAATTTTTGTAATTTCAATTAAAACATCGCTATACTTTTTTCTATCTTCACTTGCATATTTAAAATAAATATCTAAACTCAATTTTTGTGATGTTTTTATCTCATTTCTCAGCGTACTTTGAATACCATCTAAAACAACAACAAATTCATTATTTTCTAAATCATAATCAGCTTCTAATTTTATGATTTCAAATGAAGCTTGTGATGAAATTGATTCAGATAGAATTTTTGTTGTATTTATGCTTAAAAAATATTGTGCCTCAGAATTTTTATTTTGATTAAAATATTTTGAAAATGATGCCATTCTTGCAGAAGCTTGATCTTTATTATGGGGCCATGTATAAAATGCTGCAATCATTTTTTTTGATAATTCTTTTGCAAGTAAAAGTATTTCCTCCCCATCTGTTTTTGTGTTGCATATTAATTTATTAATAACACCATTGGAATTTAAAGTTAAAACTGGCATAATTTGAGCGGTCGGAGGTGAATCAGGCGTTAATATTTTTATAAAAATAAATGGAGAAATTATAATATACGGCACACCCACAATCCAAAAATATTTTTGAATCAAAACAGCATATTCTCCAATATTCAATAAAAAATTTTCTTTATTTTTCATTATTATCTCCTAAATTTTCCAAGCATTGCTTTTGTATGTTGAAAAAATGGCTTCATCTGACTTGTTATAATTATGCCAAATATTCGATCTAAAATTTTTGTAGAAACAAAAATTATCAAAATAATAACGCAAATAATTGATGTACAAAATTTTAAAATTAATAAAAAATTATCACCTGAAATCGATATACCCAATTCCATTAATTCTAATGAATTTTGAAACATAGTACCTATATCTATTGCATTCGATGAAATATCTTTAACAATTTGATCATTAACTCCTTTAATCGCTGAAGGATTGTTAACGATTTCAAAAGATGAAAGTACCAAATTTAAAATAATGACTTGTAATTTTGCTAATAACGTTAAACTAGCAAAAGCTCCTGCTAGCTTTAAAGGTCTTGTTGGATCAATTCCTGAAAAAAAAGAAATAGCTATTGTAAATACTGGTAACATTAATATTCCAATATGTTGCAAAAAGAACAATAACAAATTAACAACATCCATAATAAATAAAAATGCTAAAGTAATTCCTCCCAGAAATAATGAAATTGTATTGGTAAATGAACCTAACATATTAAATGAATTTATGTTGTTCTTAAAATAATCATTTAATCCAAAAATAGGATTCAATCCATCTGAATATTTTTGATAAATATCTATAGCAACAAATGAATTAATAATTGAATCTAAAAATGAAGTCATGCCGTTATAAAATAAGTCAAAGTGAGAAAAACAAAAATATGCAATAACACCATAAAAAAATGCCTCAAAAACTTCTGGTACTCCACGCCACGCATTCATACTTAATTTAATATGCAATGCCATTCCAGCATAAATAATTGCAATTGCTGATGTGATAGATGCTGCAGCAGCTATTGGTAACGCAGCAATTATACTTTTTGCTATTAAAATCACTTGATCAAAATGAAAAATCCAACCGCCGATACGAGTTATGTTTGGAAGTGTTGCTTCAATTTTAACTTCATTTAAAGAAATTGTCACTGTACTGCCAATCAAAGACTTTAAAATAAAGTAACCTACAGCAAATGTAAAACAATATTTAACCGCTTGAATATATTTATCTTTACTATACATTCCAATTAGAATATTATATGTTAAAAAACACACCATTCCTAAGGCTATAAAAGCAGATCCCGTTTGAAAAAATGGTAATAAACTTTCTCCAATTTTCGACATAGAAAACCTTACTTTTGATTTGATTTATATTTAAGTTTGCTATTTAAAATTTTCTGGATATTTTTGTCCAGAAATTGCAGCATCAAGTACTTTTTTAAAGTCTTCGAGTTTAGGTAACTTCATGTTTTCTGGTATATGAAAAGCTGAAGGATTTTTTGATAAAACAAGCATATTGATTGAGTTTAATATTTCTGTTGTTGCTGCATATTGCGATATTTGTATCTGAACAGATAATTGTTTGCTCAGAGCAAAAATAGCATCAGATTCATTAATATCCTCAGGTATTTTTCCACTTTTTTTATCTTCAGTCACTTTTGTTTGAATATCATGAAATATTTCTTTGAAAACAAATGCCTTTATTTCATGGTAAGTCCCTTTTAAATGCTGGTTTGCCCCTGCAACAAATAGTTTTTCTTGTGGACTCAGTTGTTTATTTGTTCGCACTAATTTTTTCCAAACTTCATAAATATTATTATAATTATCATAAGTCGGTGTGATACTGTTAATTTTGCTAGTTAAAGCTTTAGAATATTTTTTAGGTCGCATTTTTGCCAAATCAGAATTTTCTGTTACGAAATTTGAAACATAATCAGTAAGTTGTGTCATTTCTTTGAAAAAATTCTTGCGAGCATTTTCCCAAACGTCTGTATTATGAGCAATAACCCTAAGGTGATCATCAATAGCATCAATGAGAGAATATGTTTCTGGATCTTTTGATTTGAGAATATTTTCGTTAGATACTTTAGGCGATAATGTTGCATGTGCAGCTTTTGATTTCAAAATTGTTGCTACCGCTACGCTCGATATTCCGCCAAGAAATAATGAAAAAATATTACGCCTCCCAATTATTTTGTCTTTGTCAGAACTTGGGAGTTCTTTATCTTGAATATGATTTTTTGTATCTTTTTCTGTTATCATTTTTTTCTCGCATTGTGATTCTAATTGATTGGTTAAATTAATTGCATCAACTCAAAATGCTGTTTTCGAATAGGATGCCTGCAGCACATACTTAATTTAATATGCAATGCCATCATGAATACATAATTACAATTGTTGATTTGATAAATACTGCAACACTTGTTGGTAAAATTGAAGCAAGAGTATTCGCTATCGAAATTACCTGATTAACAATAAAATCCCTGCTTTCAAAAATTGTTCATAATTTTGATATATTTATCGACATAGAAATCCTTATTTTTGATTTGTGACTTTTATAAGTTTTTCATCAGTTTTAACTGAATATTTTACTGAATATATTTCTTCAGAGGTTGCAGCATTTATTATTTTCGTAAAATCTTCTGTCGTTGGTAATTTCATGTTTTCTGGTATATGAAAAGCTGAAGGATTTTTTGATAAAATAAGGATATTGATTGAATTTAATAACTCTGTGGTTGCTGCGTATTGCGATAGTTGCATCTGAACTAATAACTTCTGACTCAGAGCACGAATAGCATCAGATTCACTAATGTAATCTGGTATTTTTTTTTCTGCTTTATCTTTAATCACTTTGTTTTGAATATTATTAAATATTTCTTTATACACACTAGATTTAACTTTGTGATAAGCTCCTTGTAAATGTTGGTTTGCGCCTGCAACAAATAATCTTTCTTGTGGACTCAGTTGTTTATTTGTTCGTTGTAATGGTGTCCACTTATTATAAATATTATCATAATGCGATGCTATATCTTTCATTTCTTGTGTAAAAGGTTCTGGGTACCAAGCAATGTTTTCACTTTGCATTTTTGCTGTTTGCGACATTTGCTCTGAAATATAATCAGCGAATTTTTTTTGTTGGATATGAAATTTATTTTCCTCATTTTTTTCATTCATTAGTTTTACTAAAACACTCTCAGCTCTTCTAATCTCTTTTACAAAAGGCTGGTTTTCATGCCTTACCGTCATGCCGTTTCGAGATGAATTCATATCACGGTCAAATTGTAAAATGTCGTTTGCACGCGCATTAAAAACTGTTGCTACTGCTACAATCGCAATTCCTCCAAGGAATAATGAAAAAATATTACATCTCCCAATTGTTTTGTCTTTGTCAGAACTTACAAAATCTTTATCTTGAATCTGATTTTTTGTAACTTTTTCTATTGTCATGTTTTTTTCTCACATTGTGATTCTAATTGATTGGTTAAATTGATTGCATCAACTCGAAATGCTGTTTTTAAAATGTCATTCTCAAACGCTTCGTGGCATTGATTTTCTGGAATGGCATCGTTCCAGCGCGCTAATTTCTTGCACACATCAAAGAAAGGAAGACCAGAATATTTTAATGCTTTTTTTCGAATCGATCGTCCACCGTCATGCGTGGTTGATGCCCATAAAAAATATTTTTCATAATCTGCATACAAAGCTTGCATAGTTAAGTGCTGATCACAGTAACCAATAATTCTATCTGTTTTTTTATCTGTTGACTTAATAGAATCTTTAATTGATTTTTCAATTTCAAGCATTTGTTCAATACGCCCATGTTTTTTTGCTGTTGCATTTTCTGTTAATGGCTCATGCGCTAAAATTGAAAGAACTTGCAGATTTTGTGGCAGAGTAAAAAAGAAGCAACGTTGCATTGATTCGAGCAAACTGTATTCACTTGCAATCAAACCTTTTTCTAACGCAAGCTTTGGAATAATTAAATCGCATGCATCTTGTGTTAACAGCCATAAAGAGGATCCAAATTTTCTATTTTGACTTGCTCGTTCTCTAAGCCAAGAGTGCGGTATATATTCACGCCACCACTGAAGTTCATCGATACAATAAAAAAAATTGGATGCTTCGTTATTACCACCTGTAGATTTGTGTTTTTCTTCTAATAAATTTCCAAATTCCAACACAAGTGAGACATATGCGGCTATTAAAGCCCTATCATTTTTTGTCTGTGTATTTTTACATGCATAAAAAAATTTAATATTTTTTAAGTGATGTTCAGAAAATTTAGGATTATCGGGATCAAATACACCTCCATTTAGTCCTCCTTTACAAAAATTATTCAAACGAGCTTTGTATTCATCCCAATTTGCTTTTTTTACTTTTTTATTTGCAACTTTTTCAAAAAAATCTGGCAATGAATTTTCAAGAAGTTCTTTAAATTCTGATAATCTGTTTAAATTTTTTTCGTAAAATTTAACAAGAACATTTGCAATCAATTCTCCGTCTGAAGACGTTTGCGAGGTGTGGTCATCTGGATCAAAACCCATAATTTCACAAATAAATTTTTTAGCATACTTGACTCTATCTGCAAAAGGTTTAAATAAATTAAGAGGATAAATTTCTAGTGGTAAATACTGACAATTTAAATTATCATAATTCAGTTTTAGTGTAAAATCGGCGAGGCCGTCTTCTAAAAAAGAAAATGAATCACCAAGATCTAAAATAAAACCAGATGCCCTATAGCCTTTTTTGCTCATCTCTATGTGATGGGTAAATAATCTTCCAACAATTAAACTTTTTCCACTCCCTGGCAAACCAATCACAACAGTAGACATTGGCTTGTAATATAAAAACGGCCAAATTGTATTTTCTAATGTACGAAAATAAAATGCACGATCATCTAGAAAATTATAATTAAAAACAGGCTTTGGGATGTAACAAAATGCTTCTGTTGTTGAGTAAATTGTATTGGAACGAAATGGATTAAACAAACGATTCCCTGGCAATACAGAAAACAATGACTCTTTTAAATATGCATTCTCGCGACAAAAAATTGGTCTCTGTGAAGACAGAGGATACTCTTCGGCTTTCAGTTCTAACTCAGAAAGAGCTTGATCTACATCGTCTTTTTTTCCAAATGCAACAATGTTCACAGTCATACTTAAATTGATATCAATGCCGTCATCTTTATCTATTTTTTGCTGCTCATACGCTTCAATTTTTTTAATATTTGAACGCTTTGTATCATCTAAATTTTCTTTTTGAATTTCACCTAAAATTTCTTTTGCTTGAGAGATTGCATTATTTTTCCCTGTAAATGAAGCACAAACTATACTATTTAGATTATCTATTGATCTATAAAAATGGTGAAAATCACTCAATACAATTGATGGTATTTGCGCAAGACTCGCTGTACCATGCACATAATCACTATTATATGCACGCACTTCTTTATCATTAAAAAAAATTGTCACAGGATAAATTGGTAATTCTTTATTTAGTATTGGGCTTTTTGGAGAAAAAATGTATTGACAATAATTACTCATTTCAAGTCTATTTAATCTTTTTCCTACTGTTTCAAGTCTTTTCACACAAAATTCTTTGAATTTTTGATTACTTCCAAAGTAATTTGAAATAAATATGTAATATTCTTGTTTTTTCACTTTTTTTTCTTGTAAGACTTCTCTCCCAAAAAAAATATTTTTATCATGAATATCTTTATTCACTCTCACAAATTGGATTTTATCCAAACTTGGCAAAGCTTTTAAAATTATTTCAACAGCACTTTTAAACTTATTATAAAAGTCAATATCTTCACTTGCAATAATTTTAAATCCAGTAATTTCATTTCCAAAGCAATCATACAAAACATGTTCATCATTTTTACAAATGCTATTGATATCAGTATATTTTGCTTGAGATTCTTTTTCTAAACGTAATTTTGAATTATTAAAAAATTTTTTAATTTTAGAAAAAAACATTTCAAATCTCTGGTTTGTATATTTTCCATTATACGCATATTCTGTGAGCATGAAAAAAAGTATTGATAAAGATACCGGAAAAAAAATGGCGAAAAATGCTGCAATATTTGATAAGATATTACCCAAAAATATTCCAACTAAAAAACCAAATATTCCATTTATAAAAGACTTTCTTTTAAATAAAAAAAATGTTTTAGGCTTATTTCTTTCTAAACTAGAATATAATTTAATTTTTTCCATTAATTATCCTTTTTAAAATTATTATTTTGGATTAATCCATCCAATCGGATCAAGAACTGCTTCAAATGTACTCTTTATAGGGTCTGCAAAATAACTCCCCACAAAATAAACAAAAATTATAAGCATAATTGATCCCCAAACCCAGCGTGTTTGTTGTCTAATTTTTGGAAACCAAATCCAAGCTCCAGCTGTGGCAAGCAAAAAAACAAGTCCTAACAAAAAGAATGTAGGAGACATTGTACGGATTGTACTAGTTAAATCTGTTATTGCAGTGTTCCACTTTTCATTTTTAGCGGCGACGTCATCAGCAGCAGCAAAGACAACAGCACTACTAAAATGAAGACATATTGCGATCATATACAAGAAAAAACGTGAAACTTTTACTTTTAATTTCAGTAGCATAAAAACTATCTCCTTAATTGAGTTATTTAATTTTTTTCTTTTGCTGTTATTGTATAACGAAGCTGATTTTCTAGTTGACTTGATAAACCCGGCATAATATTTTCAAAATATCCATACTTTTTATCTTCTTCAAAACAGCCATCTTTTGAGTAATAAAACTGCCATGATTTTAATGCAAAATGTGGAGACACAGGAATCCATGAATCCTCTAATGCAATTTTATCATTATTTGAATGCACAAATCCATTTTTATCCATCCACAAAGGATATATAACATCGCATTTTTTTAATCCAAATATCAGATTGTCTACTCCTCCAATTTTTTCGGGATCAATTTTTGCAATTTGCATGTTTTCTAGAATTAAATTGATCGTGTTATTATTTGTTAAAAATTTTTGACTTTGTAATGTTCCGTTATTTATTTGTGCTTGCAGTTGCAGTTGCAGTTGATTGTTTATATGCTGTAATTGTTCATTACGTTGTATTAAATCTTTTGTTTGATCATCATAAAAAAAGTACGAAAAAACAGCCGCAGACAAACACCCCGTTACAGCACCCATCCAAGTTACACTTTGTTTTGTTTTTGGATCATATCCACCATATTCTCCAATTAATAATCCAGATCCCAAACCAACAGCACAACCTGTAGCTGTTGTGTTTAAAAATTTTCCTGCGTATGAAATTTCTGCAACTGAATTTTTTGAAACACTTAGTGAAAAAATTAAAAGAGTATTAAGTATTATCTTATTTTTCATACTATTTTCCAATATAATAAGAATAAAAATATTTTTAAATAAAAAAATAGCTTCAATTTTAAATTTTAGCTATTTATGTGCTTCGTTAATGTTTTCTAACAATTCATGATCACCACCTTTTCTTTGAAATCCAAAAATCAAACTTAGTAAGTCGTATTTTATTAAAATAAATTTTTATTTATTCTGTATTTTAATGAAAATAATTATTAGTATTTCAATGTATTAATTATTCTATGTATAGCAATTTAATATTTTTTATTGATTCTATATTTTTTTTGTAATATTGAAAAAATACTTTTTCATAATTCAATATTTCATAATTTTCTTATCTCCAGTATAAATTTTGTAATTTATATATCTTTTATTTCAAATTATTAATGATTATTTTATTGTTATTCTCACAAGAAAAAAAATATCCGCATTTTTTACTTATTTTTTTTAAAGTATTTTTTATAATCCTTATTTTTTATATAAAACTTCTTTTTTATAATACTATTTGATGCACGTTTACTGACTGATTATTTTTATAACTATTAACACACGGCTATTCTCTTTTAGAACGCAACATTTGGCCTTCGTTCCCTACTTGAAACCTGACTTTTTGCAGTCACCTTAATCTCTGCCCTAAAAAGCGAAGTTTCTGCCTTGGCAGATATTGATGAAATATACAATTTTTTTAAAACAGTCAAATTTATATTAAAAATATTTTAAAGTTTATTTTTTAAAAATAATTTTATAAATATATTAAATTATTTATCGATATATTTAAAATAGATTTATGATTATTTAAAATTTTAATGATATATTGTATTATTTATAATTTTTAATAAATTTTTTAAAGTTATCAATATATTTTTAGTTAGAATTTTGTAATTTGTAATTTTTTTAAGAACTAGATTCTTATAGGGCGTGTCCTCATTTGAGTTTAATCCAGATAAATGTGCACGCTAAAAAGAGCATGGCTCTAAAGTTACGAGCAAGTTTTTCATAGCGCGTTGCAA
>QOVW01000022.1 GCA_003339605.1 Spirobacillus cienkowskii
TAGAGGCGAAGCTAGAGGCGAAGCTAGAGGCGAAGCTAGGGGTGAACATAAAAAAGCAATCGAAACTGCAAAAAAATTAAAAGCCAGAGATTTCTCAATGATAGATATTATTGATATGACTGGACTTTCGCTAGAAGAAATTGAAAGTCTTTAAAGAATATTGGCAGTGCTGAAAAAGTTTTCTTTATTATCTAAAGATACTCTCAAATTTTTTTAACTATTTAAATTTTGATGCAAACATTTTTGCCATTGCCAAATACGTTATCAACCCTACAAAACAGTATGCAATGGCAACCTGCATTAAAGATTCTATTTTCATTCCACTTAATAAAATAGAAATAATTCCAGAAAATACATAAGAAATAATTCCATAAGTTGCACTGACAATACCTGCCATATTTTGAAAAGGGGCAAACATTCTTGCAACAAGAAATGGATATAAAAAACCCGAAGCAAAGGCAAAAACAGAAGACGTAAACATTAAAATAAATATTGAATTTGGATAAATATAAGCAGCGATAACCATTAAAACGCCAAGTAACAACAATATCTTGCTCACAAAGCGAATAATTTTTTCTCCTTCAAAAAATTTAATTGCAAAACGTGTTAAAAAGGCACCCAAAATATATATAACACCAACAAATAGAGCCATATAACCAAAAAAAACTTGGCTTTTAGAAAAAACATTTTGAATTAAAAATGGCGCCATTAATGTAAAAATAAATAATCCTAAATTTGTTGTTGCCACAATCAATGTACTACCAAGAAAATCTTTATTTTTTGTAACTTCCAAAGAAGTAACAAAAAAATTTTTAATATTAACTTTTTTATAATTTGGATAGGTTTCTGTAACAAAAAAAGCGGTTAAAAAACAAGAAATAATCCCATATACACATAATGCAAAAAAAGGAGCTCTCCAACCTGCAAAATGATCAAGATACCCACCCACAACTGGAGCCACTATTGGAGCAACACCCCAAATTAATCCAATCCAAGCGCTTGCCTTAACAAGATCGTGACCTTTATACAAATCAACAGAGATTGTTTTTGATAACACCGCAATTGATGCTGCACCTAATCCCTGAAAAAAACGCGAAATAATCAAAATAAATATATGGTTTGCAAAATAACAAAAAAAACTTGATACAGTAAAAAGTAACAAGCCAAATAATAAAGATTTTTTTCTTCCAATTGAATCTGCTAAAATTCCATAGAAATATTGACCAAGACCAAGTGAAAGTAAATACAATGAAACAGTTAGTTGAACATAACTATCTTTTGTTGCAAGTGATCGTGAAATCTCTGGCAACGAAGGAGAATAAATATCTATTGCACTTTGTGATATAGGAACAAGAAATAAAACAACAATAAAAATAATTTTATGATTAGATGATTTATTGTCCATATAAACACCATTTTAAATGATTAATCAATTTTTAACGATCTCGGAAACAAATCGTAATCATCATCATACAAAGGATTCCCAGAAAGACCTAATTCAAATAAATTTCTTAGATCTTTAAGTACCCTAACGTTACGAATTCTATTGTTCCTTAAATCTAGTTTAGTTAAATTATTTAAATTTTGAATAAAATCAATTTCACTTATTTGATTTTCTGCTAGTAATAGTGTACTCAAACTCCTAGACTTAGCAAGTGGCTCTAAATTATCTAAAATATTTTTATTTGCGCTCAATTTTTTAAGAGACTGTAAATTTTTCAAAGGCATTATATCTGAAATATCATTATCAGAAATATCGAGTTCTTCTATATTTACAAGTTGCGATAATTCACATATTTTTCTAATTTTATTTTTTTTAAGAGTTAATATTTTTAAGTTTTTTAAAGAATTAAGTTCGCTCACATCAGAAAAATTATTTTCGTCTAAATGTAATTCATGCAAGCACAAAAAATTACTAATCTCTCCTAATTTTTTTAAATTATGACCTTTTATTGATAAAATTCTTAAATTTTTTAAACACTTTAAATCATCATAGTTAGAAATAATCTGATAATTTAAATTTAATTCTTCTAATTGAGAAAAAAACTGCAAAAAAAATGCATCCATCAAAAATTTTTTACTTTCCGGAAAGGCGCTCAAATCTAATTTTTTTAATGAAAGCAGAATTTTTTCTGCTTCAATTGGAATTTTAGACCTAGCAATACGAAACAAATTTTTTACACTAAATTCATGCTCTACTGATAACCGTGTTTCACCAAGATAATCTAGCAAACTATTATATTTCATTATTTATCATCCTCCCAATACTATTTAAAATAAAACTCTTTTAACAACTTATATTCATCACTTTTTTCAAAATGATCAAGAAATTTATTAAATTTATTAATAAGATGATCATCTTCTTTTCTTGCCGCCATCGCAATATAGCCTTGATTATTAGAAATAATTGTATAAAATTTAGTTTTCATTTCTTTAGAAACCTCACGAATAAAAATATCGTCATCGACAAATGTTTCTACCTTTTTTTGAATTAACGCGCTAACCTGATCGCTTAACTTATCAAATTGCAAATGGTTTGCATTCTTAAGATAATCTTTTAAAAAAAGTGTTGCAGCAGAACCAGTGTGTGAAGCAATTTTAATCCCTTCTTTATCAATATCAGAAAAAATTTTATACTTTTTTCTATTTTCTGGATTGTCTAATAATGCCGCGGAAATAGTAGCAAAATGAACTGGTTTAGAAAATAATACCGCATTTTTTCGCTCTTCGGTAATTGTTAATCCAGACGCAATAAAATCACATTTTCCGGTTTGTAATGAAGGAATTAAACCTTCCATTTTTGTGTCAATCATTTGTAACTTAACTCCTAAATATTTGCTAAAAGCTTTCATTAAGTCAACATCAAAACCTTGCCACTCTCCTTTATTATTTTTATATTCAAAAGGAATAAACCCTGCTTGGGAACAAACGGTTAATACTCCTAGCTTTTTAATACTCTCTAAGCTGTTCACGTTTTTAGGGATAGCCCAAGATATTTGACTTAAAAGCATAAATATAATAATAGTTAATTTAACATTAAAAAAATACATGATATTTCCTTTTAACAATTAAAGTGTCTTAATAACAATTTAAAATTTTTCTAATTATTTCAGCAAGTTACTTGAGAGCTCGCAAAAATATTATGTAAATAATTGTAATAAATAGATTTTTAGTGATGCGAACGATGATGATAATGTTTAGCTAGGTTGGAAAATACTAATTGCATTGCAGTATTACTAAAAAGCATTATAAAGCGTGGTAAAAAAACGAGAAACTTGAAAATCATTTCATCACCATATAAAAGAGTTTGCATAGCTTGGTTTCTTTATGGTTAGATAAAGACCAATGTGCGAGCCTACCTTACGCTTCGTCATCTTGGCAAGTATCATTTTTTTTGGTTACTAGGATTTTTATGCAAGACTCTAAAATTATTCAATTCGCTAGCGATAATTACGTTGGCACTCATCCTGAAATTATAAAAAAAATTGTAGAATCAATGACTTCCATAGAGCTTCCATATGGGCAAGATTCTTATTCACAACAGGCATCCAAAGATCTGCAAAAATCATTTCAAACTGATTGCAAATCTTTTTTTGTTGGAACAGGAACTGCTGCCAATGTTCTTGCCTTAAAAACCATCTTAAAAAGCCATCATGCAGTTGTATGCACAGATATTGCACATATTAATGGAGCAGAATGTGGTGCTTTAGAAAATATGACTGGAGCAAAAATTTTTCAGGCAAAGCATCAACAAGGCAAACTGACAATCAGCGCAATAGAAAACATCTTAAATGCTAAAAATGATTTTCACCATAACACTCCAAAAGCTGTTTCAATCACTCAACCTACAGAGCTTGGCACAGTTTATACACTCCAAGAAATTAAAGAAATTTGTGACTATGCACACTCAAAAAATCTATTTGTTCATATGGATGGAGCGCGACTTGCGAATGCTGCAGCCACTTTAAATGTTAATTTAAAAGAAATGGTAACAGATACTGGTGTTGACATTCTTTCTTTTGGTGCAACAAAAAATGGGGGAAGTCTTGCAGAGGCTGTGGTTATTTTTAATAAAAAACTAGCAGAAGACTTTGTCCATATTCAAAAACAAGGCATGCAGTTGTTTTCAAAATCTCGTATTATACCTGCACAATTTATTGCATATCTTAAAGATCATTTATGGCTCAATAATGCTAAACATGCAAATAGGGTAGCTAAAGAAATTGCAGAAAGTTTACAAAACTTAAAATTTATTAAAACTTTAATGCCTGTTGAAACAAACCAAATTTTTATAGAACTTCCAACATCTTTAAAAGATCAGCTATTATCAAAATATTACTTGTACATTGTATCAGAAGATCAAATGACACAAACTACGACATTTAGAATAGTGACCTCTTACAACACTTCCCCCGAAGACGCACAAAAGTTAATGTCTTATTTAAAATCTTTAGACTATGATTATGAACTCACTTTAAAAGTTTAATTTTTCGTTATTTTGTTAAATTCCTTTCTTTCTTCATAAAAAAACAAAAAGTACTTATTTAAGTACTTTTTGTTTTTTTATCTTAAAAAATTTTTTTCTTTAGAGCCTCGATTCTGGTAATATAAAATGATAAAATAATTTTATAAAAAAATAAACTCTTAAGGATATATATGTTAAAAGCCTCAGCTGAAAACTCCGAAAAACTAAGACTTCAAGCTCTTAAAGAATACAATATTCTTGATAGTCCTCCAGAGCTCACCCATGATGAAATTACCAAAATTGCTGCCTATATTTGTAATACACCGGTTTCGCTTATTAGCTTAATCGATACCAATCGGCAATGGTTTAAATCAAAATTTGGTTTCGGTGTTTCTGAGACCCCTCGCAATATTTCTTTTTGTAACCATGCAATTTATGAAAATGATATATTTATTATTGAAGATGCAACAAAAGATGAACGTTTTAACAACAATCCGCTAGTAATCAGTGATCCTTACATTAAATTTTATGCTGGAGCTCAGCTTAGAACTCCAAAAGGAATCACTATAGGGACTCTTTGCGTTATTGATTACAAACCAAACCATTTAAATGAAACTCAAATTGAAATTTTAAAATCCTTATCTAAACATGTTATAAATTTTTTTGAACTTCGAATAAAAAATGCAAGAATAATTGAAAATGAAAGAAAACTAATTACTCATGCTAAACTGAATTCTTTGGGTGAAATGGCCTCCGGAATAGCCCACGAAATTAATAATCCCTTAGCAATAATTTCTGGAAAAATAGAACTGATTACTCATGCTACCAAAAGTTCAAATAATTTAAATATTAGTAACCTTCAAACAGATTTAATAAAAATTTCTGCAGCGATAGAAAGAATTTCAAAAATTATAAAAGGATTACAACATTTTGCTAAAAATTCAGACGAAGATAAATTTGAATTCACACCATTAAATAATATAATTTCAAATGTTCTTGATTTAATTTATCAAAAATTTTCGAATAAAAATATCCATATTAATCTAAAAATTAATTCTGATCAAATAATATACTGTAGACAAAGTCAAATTAGCCATGTATTTATGAATTTATTTTTAAATTCATACGATGCATTAGAAAATTCAAAAAATAAAAAGAAATTAATAAAAATATACTCAGAACGTAAGGAAAATACAATAAAAATATATTTTATTGATAATGGAAATGGAATACCCAAAGAAAATGCTGATAGAATTATGGAACCATTTTTTACTACAAAAGAAATAGGTCAAGGAATTGGATTAGGTTTAAGTATGTGTAAAGGAATCATAGAAGAACATAACGGAAATTTTTATGTTGATATCAATCACAAAGAGACTTGCTTTGTGATTGAATTGCCAATTATTAAATGAAATAATTATTGAGAATAATAATTATATATTATTGGATGCCAAAATTTTGGGTTATTAAATTCTGTTGTTTTTGGTAAAATTGGATTTTTTAAATAAAAAAACTTTCTACTGCTTAAATTTGCCTTAGTCAAAACTTCATTATTGTATTTTTCGAATAACTTATTAAAAGAACCATCATTAATTGCACTTATAAAGCCATAATTTATTCGTTCGGCAAGTTTTTTGTTTTTTTTGCTAACAAAAAAATAATAACCAATTGGATATAACTGATAACATCAATATCAAATTCTTTTTGACGTTCATCTGCAATTTCATAAACTTCTAACGCACCCAAAGGAAAAATATCAAATCTTTTTCTTTCGAGCATTGGATATAAATTTTGATATTGTAATGAGGTAATAACATTTATATTATTTTTTTGTAAAATAGTAGTATCAGGCCAATCAAAAACTTGACCAGCTTTTAAACTTTTTAAGTTATCAAACGTTTTTACATTTTCAATTCTAGATTTTTCTTTTTTTAGTACTATAGGAATACGAACTCCAAGAAGCCCCTTAAATATGCAAAATCGAATAGGAATCGTAAGACTTTCTCTTTCTATAGATGTCATAGTTGCAACGACATGAACCTCGGGATTGCTTTTATTTAGCTCTTGAAAAGATCTTGATTGAGACATTTTTTCTGACTTTACTAATTTATAGTCTCCAAATTTTTGTTTCGATTTATCTAAAATTAATTTTAAAACCATAAGTTCATAACTTAATGTTTCATCGTTTTGCGATGCAGAAAGAGAATGCTTTATAATTTCTTGTGAAAAAATATAATTATTACATAAAAAAGAAACTATTAAAATAACAATTAGTTTAAAAAAATTCATATTAATCCAATAAAATATAATTTTACACATAACCATACTTTTTACATTGAATTATTGTATAATTTTCTTTAATGGATTACAAATTTTAAAAAGAAATTTTTCACGAAATATTGTAAATAAAAAATAAGATATAAAAATTGTTATAAAATTTAATAATAAATAAGCAATTGTTTTATAAAAATAAATATCTTCAAATAAAATTTTTTTAAATTGCGCTTGATGCAAAATAATAGAAAATTTTGGGGTATAAAACTGAGCTATCAAAAAACAAAGAATCATAGAAAATGTCAAAATTTTGTTGCTAAAAATAGTATAAAAAAATAATGTCA
Organism: Spirobacillus cienkowskii; assembly: GCA_003339605.1. Classification (GTDB taxonomy): domain Bacteria; phylum Bdellovibrionota_B; class Oligoflexia; order Silvanigrellales; family Silvanigrellaceae; genus Silvanigrella; species Silvanigrella cienkowskii. Next base: position 7,084 of record QOVW01000022.1, read on the forward strand.
TTGAAGAAATTAAAGAAAATGAACAAAAACAAATAAAATAGTATTTTACTACATAAACAAAAAAACTAAAATAACTAATAGGTTCATTTTTTCCGTAAACAAAGATTAAATCTGAAAAATCAAATAATATTAAACCTAAAACTAAATTTACTAAACAAAAAACCAAAATAATAAATAATAAAACAAAATTTAAAAAAACAATCTTACTTAAAAAAACTTCTTTTAAACTAATTTTTTTATAATAATAAATTTTAAAAAATTTAAAATCAAATAAAATTATAGCTAAAAAAATTGAGATCATATTAAATGTAAATATAGAGTTTTCTAACATAATATGGATTATAAAATTAAGCGAATTAATATGATTTACATCATTTTCATTTGGATATACAATATTATTTCTAGTATAAAGAAAGGCAAATAGTATATTAACAAATAACAAAAAAATAAAAATGTAAAACAATAAATTTCTTTTATAAATTAAGAATAAATCACTTTTTATCAAGATATTCATAAAATTACCTTATAATTTATTATACATTTTTATATACAATTTACTAGAAATAAAAAATGCGATCAATAATAAAACAGAAAATATCGACATATAAAATATATTTTTTCCGTTAATAAATTCAACTATCCCACTTAATTGAAATTGCGTTAATGAAAAATAATCAAACATTTTAAAATCTTCTTTATTTCTGTAACCAAAATTATATAAAATTTTATTTTTAATAAAAGGATAAATAATGTTTAAAAATAAAAAGAATAAAGTTAGCATAATAGAATAAAAAGAATTTTTAATGTAATAGTTTATTATAATTAAACACAATGAAAATGGCACCATAGTAATTAAAGATAAAATGTAGAATATAACCGTATTTCTGAACCACTGCATATATCCTATTTCAATATCAGAAGAAAAAAATGTAATTTTTTCGACATTTTCAAGCAACAAAAAACCAGAAACATAACTACTTATGAAAAATACAAAATATACATAAATCAAAAAAAAATAAAAGATAATTAATTTTGTTATAAAAAATTGAATCTTAGAAATTGGTCTTAAAAAAAGAAATTTTAAAAAACCACTATCAAGCTCTTTATAAAAAAAATTTGCTGTAAATATTATGAACATAAAATTTAAAAAAACAGCCTGAATTTCTGACAAAAAAAGAATTGGATAACTAGAAAAAGAAGGAAATGTAGGTAAAATTTTTTCAATCATTGAGTATTTAATTTTATAAAAATATGCAATTAAAAAATTGATTGTAAATAATAATAAAGAAAATAATATTAAAAATTTTTTGTTAAAAAAGTAAAATCTTTGTAGCTCAGATTTTAGTAATATATTGATCACTTTCAATAGCCTCTATAAAAAAATTCTCTAATGATTTATTGTATTCATAAACTTCATTTTTTTTGCCTTGCCACAAATTTTTTCCATTTTTAATTAAAACCAAGTCTGTAAAAATATCTTCGAGTTCGCTGACCATATGACTAGAAATAAAAAAAGTTTTTTGTTTTTCTTTAGAATAATATTTAATAATTTCTTTTAAATCTCTTAAACCAATAAGATCTATTCCATTTGTAGGCTCATCAAGTATTAAAATATCGGGGTCACCTAAAAGCGCTTGTGCAATACCCAATCGTTGTTTCATACCTAAAGAAAAATTTTTTACTTTTTCGTCTTTATTTTTTTTTAGCCCTACGACATCTAGTACTTCATAAACTCTCTGTAATATATATTTTTTCTCAATATTTGGCGTTAAAATTCCTAAATTATATAAATTGTCTTCTGCACTGAGTGAAGGATAAAATTCTGGTAATTCAATTATTGCACCAATATGTACACAAGATTTATGATTTTTATCCAACACCTTATCAAAAATTTTTATATTTCCACTATCTGGAACAATAAGACCCGTTAACATACTTAGTGTTATCGTTTTTCCAGAACCATTAGGACCTAAAAATCCAGTAACTGAGCCTTTTTCAACTGTAAATGAAAGCTTATCTATTATATTTTTTTTATAAATTTTTTTATCTAAATTTTTAACTTCAATTGCAAATTGTCCATTCATAAGCTACCTTTTCATTTATTAATAAACAATGAATATAAAAAAAAATTTTTAATGTCAAATAAATATATTAACAATTTTATAGATATTTTTAATTTTTTAATATTTTTATAGAAAAATAGGTAGCCAATAATTTAAATAAACTATTACGAAGTCGCACCATATATATACAACCATACCGTTACTTCATCACGATCATGATACAACTGTTTGCATTTTATATTAAATTTAATGTTTGCAGAATTTAAATTTTCTTCAATATACATAATACACTTTTTAACTTCATCATATTTTTTTTTCATGGGCAATTTTAAATTAAAAATAAACTCGCTTGCAATTTTACAACTCGCTCTTTCTGCAATAAGTTGGGCAATTCTAAAAGGTTTTTCTACCATATCACACACTAACCAATGAACTGGTTTTTTTGGAATAAACTTAAAACCATCCACTTGTAAGTGTTCTACTAATCCAGAGTTTAGTAAAGACTTATCCATTGCGCCATTATCAATTGCATAAACATATATACTTCTTTTAACAAATTGGTATGTCCAACCTCCAGGACTTGCGCCTAAATCTATCGCTTTCATGCCTGGTTGTAAACGTGTTGCGCGATCTGCCTCGCTCATAAATGTTAAAAAAGCTTCTTCGAGTTTTAATGTAGATCGACTGGGAGCATTTTCAGGAAATTTTAATCGAGGAATACCCATATACCACTTTGAAGAGCGACCAATCAGGCTTAAGCCAATAAAACAAGATCGACTATCTAAAAAAACAAGATGCAAACGATAAAGAGAATTATTTATATCTCGTAAAATATACCCCTTATTTTTAAGCGCAGAGACCATTGGGCTTGTAAATTTTTTACAAAAACTGAGAATTTCTTTATACTCATCGGTATCAAACGTTTCAACAAACAAATCTTCTAAGTATTTGTTATCTTTTATTAAATCTAAAAAATATTGTTCAAGATACGCTAATATAGGATTTGTGCGATTTTTTTCTGGAAGACTTGAGCACATTGGAGAGGTCAATAATATTTGTCTCGAAAAAATAAGTTTTTCGAGATGCAAATTTTTCCAAAATGAAACTACTTGCGTTTGATCTATGAAATGAAACAACACATGAGCTGAGTTTTCTTTAGCATTTACATAACCTTGAATATTAAGCAATGCCGCATATTCAATAATTTCTGCCGCACATTCTTTTTCAAAACCCGCACGACAATATAATAAAATAGATAACTGCATGAATAAGTACTTTCAATTAGAATATAACTGTAGGAAAATTAATATAGTTTCTTGAAGATGTTAGCAAATTCACCACACTATAATCTTTTGCATCCATTGAGGTAGATACAGCTCCTCTGCCAATTTGACAAGTTAAAGTTCGAGTATCTAAAAGACAACTAAATAAGTATTTTTGTGCTGCATTATTATATATTACAGAACCAGAAACATTACTCACATAAATTTTTCTAGCTTCTTCATTTAAACTTTGAGCAGTCGTTTCTTTTAAATTAAACCAATAAGAATCAGTATTTGTATATTTAGTGACATATTGAGATTTCTCGTCATAAATTCCTGCTTTTTCATTAATAAAAATAGAATTTCTATCTGCAGACAATCCTCCTATTTCAAAATACTGAAATCCATTTTTAATTCTCTCTTTCGTTAAAATTTTAGTAATTTCTGGAGTATTAATATTAGTAAAATTAGAGATATCAATTAAAAAAACATTAACAGTATTAGAAATATTATTTTGATAAGGGTTACAAAGTACCACTAATTTACTAGAATCTATAACATTAACATGCCTTGCGGCGTTAAAACAATTTGGTATACGCCAAGAATTTTTAACAGTTAACATTTTATCATCGAGTTGATAAATATATGGTTTAACAGTATTATCATTCCAAGATCCTTGAGAAACAACAAAAATATTTTGATTATCATGCAAAATTGCACTTAAATTTGAACTTGAAATAGATGCGGTTGCATAATTTGTGTGATGTAAATTTTCTATCTTTCTTTTACCAATTATAATTTTTTGTGTATCCTTTGAAGTTTGTATCGCTTCACCAAGATCATAGCCAACTCCAACTATACTTTCTTTAAAAAAAGCAAGCGCATGTAAGTTCACAGGAAAATTACTATTTTCTGTAAACTTATTACCTGAAGTTAAATAAGTTACTCTTGAAGGCTTCTGTGTTGAAAACCTTTCAATAAAATAAATATCTTCAAGATCTTTATAAATGTTCATTTTTTGCACAACCATTGCATCACCACTAAAGAAGCGAGTATCTAATAGTTCTGCTGTATTATTTGAAAAATTGAACCTCATTAAATTGCTATAATCTCCATAAGAATTTATAGTATAATACGAAAAATATGGTTCCACACTATTATTTAAGTAATCTTTATCACTAAATTTATAATTAGTATTTTTTAGATCTCCACAAGCAGAAATTAAAATATAAATTATAAAAAAAAATAGACAATTTTTTTTCATATTAAAACTCACTTATTATTGATAAATATATACGTCTGCCTGGACTTGGATATCCCAAAACTCCATTTGATTGATAAATTTGACTAAAACCAGTTTTATCTGTAACAACAGAAAAATTTTCATTAAAAATATTAAATAAATCAAATAGTATTTTAAAATTTATTCCTCTTGTTATATTTTCAAAACTAAATAAAATTCCAGAATTATACACTACTGGTACTTTCATAGAAGTATAATTTTCATTATCTAAATAAAACTCACTTTGCCAATTAAAATTAAAATACCCTCCAAATTTTGTATTAAAATTAAAAAAATTTCCTGCATAAATATTGTCATAATTAAGACCATAACTCGCTGAGTGTATAGGACTTCGCGGTAAAGTAGTGTCTCCGATATTAATATTATTTAATATCTTTGCATTGAGAAAGTTATAAGAAAATGAAGATCGCACATAATCAGAAAAATAAAAATCTGAATTTAAATAATAACCGTAACGAAGACTATTTTCAATATTTTGAAACTGTGATGTATTAGAGTTATTTTGCTGTAAAAATATTAAATTATGATCTTTCGCATAAAAATATCCAATTTCTCCTACAGGTAATCTAACGCCTGTTTCAAATTTTTGGCTTTTTTCTGGTAATAATTGTACGTTTGGTAAAATTCCATTTGGAGCACCATAAAATTCATGAAGATGTGGTCTTCGCATTGACTGCGATATTCGTAAAAAAGAAATAAGTTTATTATAACCTAGCTGAATTGAAAAATTTCCTCCATAGACAGGTTCTTCTTGCTGAATAAAGTTATTTTGACAAATATTTTGAATGCTAGGATAGTTGCAGTCCATCTTGGAATTTGCATTTGAAATTGATATCCAAGAATTTAAGCTTGACGATAAAACAAAATTGTTATTGATTGGAAATACAATAGAATTAAAAAGTGCTGGCTTAAAATCTGTTCTATTTGCATTAGCAAAACTATCAAAACTTGAAGATTGACCTGCTGGGACAAAAGTTTTTGTTTGCTGTTGCGTATGCAATACTTCAAATGCTAATCCAGAATATTCTTCACTAATAATATTAGAAGGAATAATAAACCATGATTTGAGTTGCGCAGAATAACTCAACACGCTCCCTGCTTGACCAGAAAAACCAGCAGTTACATTTTGATTTTTAGAGTAGCTATAAGATAAACCTATTTGATTACTCCATTGCACACCGCTATCTGGAAAGATTTTTTCGTTATTTAAAACAGCCAAAACTAGATTATTATTTAATCGCGCATATGAAACAGATCCAGGTAGAGCAGGAATTCCACTTGAGCGCGTCCCTGCAATAAGATCAAAATCTATTTTGCCAAATTTTTGGTTATAAGTAGAAATTCCTAAACTATAACCAAATTTTTTAAAATCATTATTTTTTAATGGCTCATAATTTCCTTGATCTGCATATAAAACAGAATTATTATTATTAAATACAGGGTAATCTTCTTTACTCGATATTGATTCAATTGTAGTGTTAATCTCTGTTTCTTTATTTAATTTTAAATAATAGCTCGCATTTAATTGTAAAAAACTATAAGAACCAATTTTATTAACAATCTTAAAATAATTTTTACCTTGCTCTGGCTTTAAAGAAACACAATTATAAAAGCGACAAGGAAGTATATTAATGTCTCCAGAAATTCCCATAGATCCTAACCAAAATGGCGCAACATCAGGATAGACATATAACGATCCCAATGCACCCAAGGGCAAAAGCGAAATATTTGAACCTGCTAAGGAAGAAAGCGATAAACCTTTAAAATATAGAGTGGGCTCAAATGCCCGCGCGCCTCGAAGTCGCACACGCAACACCCCTGCCTCTCCTCCATAACGCTCAACTTGTGCCGCACGCGTTTGGCTTAAAAAGTCTTCAATACTTCTTGGTGCAGCAGAACTGCCTGAAAGATTTTTTGAATCAATCACTTCTTGATTGATATTACCCGCCGAGGGGTTAAGCAAAGTTTCAACAGAAGAATTAAAATCTCTTTCCAATTGAGACAGATTGCTATCTTGTTGTGCTTCAGGCTGTATAATAACTGGTATACTATTTTGTTGCGCTAACGCATAACGAGAAAAACATATAAAAATAAATATTCTTTTAATCATCATTCATTATATTTTTAATATTGCAATTAAGCTGTTTTATTACAAAAAAATACATTCAACAGTTAACTGACACATTTTAATATAATTGTCAATTAATGAACTGTAAGTTATAATTAAATTTATATAAGCAAAATATTAATTGACAAATTATTTTATTTTAAACTATTATTTTAAAATAAAATCGAGTACAAACAACGCTCGCTTTTATATAATGCATGTATCTATCAAAAAATTACGGATCAACAACAATGCTAACTTTAAATTCGCAACGATCAGAAATTGGTTTTTATTTTCATATTCCTTTTTGCCCTCACATTTGTCCATATTGCGACTTTATTAAAACCTCTAATTTTTCAAAAAAATCGGTTAATTCTTTTTTTATAGAATTAAAATCTCAGTTACTATATTTTATTAATTTAATTCCTAATTATCATCACAAACACGTTACTGTTTATTTTGGCGGTGGAACCCCTGGATTATTTGAAGCTTCTTATTACAAAGATTTCATTGATATTTTAAAGCAATATTTTATTATAGAAGAGTGCACATTAGAAACCAATCCATATACTAATATTAAACGCAAATTTGATTCTTATTTTCAAGTTGGATTTGATCGCATTACTCTTGGCGCACAATCAATTTGCCCCAATACATTAAAGTTTTTAGGAAGACGCCATACTCCTCAAGATGTACTTAAAAATATTCAATGGGCTAGCCATGCCGGTTTTAAAAATATCCAAGTCGATTTAATTTATGGTTTAAAAAAAGGGACTAGAACCATTGCGATTGAAGATGAAATTCTCACGCTTGCCAATATAGGAGCAACAGGCATTTCTGCCTATGCTCTAACAATAGAACCTAGAACTCTTTTTGCCAAAACTGATTCTGCTAATGAAGAAATTGCTGAATTAGAATACTATCAAATTTTAACAGCATGCCAAAAAATTGGATTTAACCAATTGGAAACAAGCAATTTTTCAAAGTTTGAAGCAAAACACAACAACATTTATTGGTTCGGAAAACCTTACATTGGAATTGGAACAGGAGCTCATGGCCTTCTTCCAGCCACTCAACAAAACCCATATGGTATTCGTTACAAGATTGGCGATCCCAATGCCGTAACAGAACCCGGAAACGACAAACTTATTTTTTCTGATGAATCAGAAAAAATTAAAAATTTTTCTATTATTTTTGAACCCCATCGTTCAAAACAAGAATATTTAGAAGAAATGTTTTTCACTTTATTACGAACCCCAAATGGAATTCCAACCCGTTGGCTAGAAGAGCAGATAGACTTAAAAAAATTTATGAATTTATTGACATCTCATCCTAAAATCAAACGCGGGCTTGATGAACAAAAAATTCTACTAAACAAAGAAACTATCGCTATTGCCCCAAAAGAAAAAATTAGAGGTGACGCATGGGCAACAGAATTTATCTCCTTGATTTAAATATATTTACTTTATAATATAAATATAAATCTTTAAACTTAATTAAATAAAATTTAGCATTAAGGATAGTTTTTAAATGCGATTCTTGTTGAAATTATTAGCACTTTCTTATTTTATTTGCTATTCAGCAACTCTATTTTCGCAAGTTGATCCAACTATTCCTCTTCCTCAAAGAAATCTTCAAAATAAATTAATCAATCCAATAATTAACGAAAATCCATTCATGAGTAAACCTCCTGTAATTAAACCCACACCAAAAAATTTAACCAAACCATCTACTGGTCCAGAATTCATCGAAAAGCCAACTCCTCTTAAAAAAGATTTTATGGAACAAGAAGAGAAAATCGAAGAAGAAGTTGACGAAGAAGAACAACCAGAAGAAAAAAAGAACGAATCAAAATCAAATCAAGAAAACCAACCTCGCGATCCAAATGATGGGATGTTTGGCACTTTTCGGATTGGTCCCATGGTCGGATTTGGTATTTTAATGGGATTAAACTATAGCTTAGAAACAAAATTTCTCGATTATATAGGTTTATCTGTTAACTATGGTGGCTTTACCAATTTAAACTTATTATCACTTCCATTAATTAAAAGCTTTATCAACAGCAGCTCAACAGATTTTCAGCTCGATAAATTTGCGTTAAACTATAAACAATATGAAGTAAAACTTAGCATTTTTCCGATTCGCACAAGTTTTTATATTGGCGCAGCCTATGGAAGAAAAACAATTGGTGTAAATACTACCGGAAGAATAAATTTAACAGTATCAAATACACCAACAACCCAGATAAATACTCCCTTTAATCAATTAACTGAAATCACTACAATTTATTGGACACCTCAAATTGGATGGCTATCAACGAGCGGGTCTCCAATTGGATGGTTTGCATTTGGTTCTGAACTTGGCGTTCAATTGCCAATCCATGTGAGTGCCAATACAAGTGTGTCTTTTAGCAACCCAGAAGTGGCACCATTTATAAATGCTGCATTACAATCAGCTGAATACACGGAGTTCACCAATCAAATAAACAACGTGGTTGTCAGCAAATTAAAAAAATATCCTATACCTTATTGGAACATTGTAAAAATTGGCTGGATTTTTTAAAGTTAAATTTATTATCAAAATTTTTAAAAACTAAAAAATATTATAAAAAGTATAAAATTTAATTTAAAAAAAAATTTAATTATAAAAAATAACATTAAAATATTTTATAAGGACACCATTATTTAAAAAATCTGGAAAAATTAAAAAAATTTAAATTATAGTTGTAATTATAATAAAAATTTTATATTTACATGAAACTGATTTTCATATAATTCTAGTTATTCGAAGGAATTTTATATTTTAACAAAACATAAACTATTATTTTATTAAAAAGAATAAAAACATGAAATTTGTATTAAATAAAATTGAACAGTTTTTTCAATATTTTTTTGGAATACAAAATGACGATAAAGAAATAATCTCATTTTCATTTTCTCAAAACCAAACTATATACATTACTTATAAAAGTAAAATTAATGGAAAAATTTTTAAAAAAAATGTTCATATCTCTAAATCTAAATACCATATGAATGAATCTGAATTAGAAAAATTAAAACAAGAACTTGGAAAATTTCATTCTAAAAATATGTTAATTGAATAGAGAAATTTTATGAAAGAATACAACTATAATAAATCAAAAAATAATATACAAAATCTTAAAAATTTGTGGATATTAATTTTATTTTACTGTGTAGCCATGATTTTCTCAAACTGGTTTGATATCAGACTTATAAAATTACCTTTAATTGGTCTAGAAACTGATGCTGGCACACTTATTTTCCCTTTTACATTTATAATTTCTAGTATTATTACAGAAGTGTATGGATATAAAAATGCTCGATGGGCTATTTGGTGTGGACTTGCATTTAATGGATTTGGTTTATTATTTGGCCAATTGATCGTTCAAATGGATTCACCCAATTATGCAAATAATCAAGCATTTGATACTTTGATTAAAAAAAATTCTTTAATAATTTTAGCTTCAACAATAAGCTACCTTATCGCAGAACCCCTTAACAGCTTTCTTATTGCTAAACTTAAAATAAAATATTCAAAATTCATTAAACTTAGATTTTTCTCAGCGAATTTTATATCAACCTTTATTGATAGTGCAATTTTTAGTATTATTGCTTTTAGTTTTGATTTAAGGTTAAATGAATTATTTGAATTATTTTTTACAATGTGGTGTATTAAATTATTTATTGTTTTTTGCACTCTATACTTTACACAAAATATTGTAAAGCATTTAAAGACAGAAGAAAAAATAGACATCTATGACAAAAATTTAAAATTCAATATTTTCAGCTTAGATACATTATACTCACAATTAGATAACCATTTTAAGGATGAAAAAATTGAATCAATAATTGACGATTTATATTTAGTTACTATAGATGTAAATCATAAAGAGTTAAGATCAATATGGGATTTAATAAAAATTCAAAATTATAAAATTTTCAATAATTTTGATGAATTCATAAAAACCACAGAGTTTTCACAAAATTTCTGTTTAATAAATCACACAAATCATACTGTATGGTGTGATCCCCGAAAAGTGGACGGTTAAATATCATAATTTTTTTCATACTCTAATGGTGCAAGATAATCAAGGGCAGAGTGCGCACGAATTC
>QOVW01000094.1 GCA_003339605.1 Spirobacillus cienkowskii
ATTGACTTTTAACTGATTTCTTCTTTACCATTGGACAACCCTTCTATATGAACGCCTAAGTTCATAGCATATTGTCCACTAAAAGGAATCACTTTACAATTTATATTTACCCAATCAATCAATTCTTTTTTCTTACTATCATGGGCAATCAAAACAATTCTTTTTTTATTTGGAATCGTTACTTTTTTAAAAAAATTTGGCATAAAAATCCCTAATTTTTTACTGAGTGAGAGCAGGAATATGATGAGTTATTAACAAATAAAAAAAGACAACTGAAACAATAATAAGAAATACTCCAACAACTAATTTTGACTCTTTAATACCCTCTTTAGAGATGCCTTTTTTCTCACCTGTTACCATAGATTTAACAAGATTTTGTTTTTCCATTATACTCATTACAATAGCAGCAAGCACATGTCCAATCACTAAAATCATAGTTATATTAGCAAATATTTCATGAAAATCCTTTGATTCAACAAACTCTTTATAAAGTAAAAATCCACTAAATGAAGTTAATAAAAATAAAATCATCAAAAATAACATCATAAGACCCGCAGCTGGGTTATGCCCAATATAATGATTTTTTTTCTTATAAAAAACATTATAAATATATTTTTTAATTTCTACAAAACGATATATAAATGTTTTAAATTTTGAATATTTAGTACCAAAAAACCCCCAATAAATACGAAATAATAAGAGTAAAACACCTGTATATCCAAAAGAAATATGTAACATTTTATATTCTTCTGACTCTGAGGTTAGCCATGAACCAACAAAACAAATTGCTAATCCCCAGTGAAATATTCTTACTGGAAAATCCCAAACCAAAACTTTATTATTCATTTAGGCACACCCCGCCTATTAAAGAGTTAATTCACAATTTATTTAAGAGATATTAAATATGCGAGAACATCTGCTTTTTCCTGCCAAGTACATTCGCGACCAAGTACATCATTACAATTCCGTTTAAACCATTTGTTTACCTTTTCTTCTTTAGTAAATCTTTTTGGATTAAATGCAGGTGCAAGAGGCTTAACTCTTTTACCTGTTTCCATGTGCTTGCCTTGCGTTGTGGGGGGATTATTATGGCAACTTGCGCAACTCCATTCTTTTCCGTGTGTTTTTGTAAAAAATTGCTGCCCTCTAGAAATAGAAGACTTACCAGACAATTTTTCGTATTGTGTTAAGAAATCTTGTGGAGTTTCAGCAAATGCAGTTACTGAGAAAAAAGCTAATAATAAGAATGCTCTTATCATTTTTATCTCCATTACTTTTAATAAATTATTTTATAAATTTATTATATTAAATAATGGCAAACAATAAAAAATATTTGCATTGTAAAGTGTATAGCTTTTTGGCTGTAAAATTAACCTATTACTTGTTTATCCTAAGAATAATTTAAATAAATTTTTAAATTATTCTTACTCAACAGTTACGCTTTTAGCTAAATTTCGGGGTTGATCAACATCTGTACCTTTTTTTACCGCAATCCAATATGCTAATAAGTGCATTGGTACTGTAGTTAAAAATGGGAGAATAAGATCACTACATTCTGGTATTCCAATAAAATCATTTGAAATACTTTGTAAATCATTATCTCCTTCTGTACCAATAGCAAGAATTTTACCACCTCTTGCCCTAATTTCTTCTATGTTACTTAATGTTTTTTCATAATACAAATCTTTAGGAGCAATGCACACAACATGCATATTTTCATCAATTAACGCAATTGGCCCATGCTTTAATTCACCTGCAGCATAACCTTCAGCGTGAATATAAGAAATTTCTTTTAACTTTAAAGCTCCCTCTAAGGCTACAGGCCAATGATACCCTCTGCCAATATATAGCAAACTTGATAAACTCGCATATTTGTCAGAAATATCTTTAATTAAATTAGATTTTTCTAATACTTTTTCTATAAAAATTGGTACTTTAACCAATTCGTCTATATATTCTGTAATTTTTTCAGAACTTAATTTTTTATTTTCTTGTGCTAAAGCTAAAGCAAGTATCATTAAAGAACTTAATTGGGCAGAAAACGCTTTAGTACTAGCGACACCAACTTCTGGCCCTGCAAAAATTAAACTTTCTTCATCACAAACATGCGCAATACTGCTACCAGGAACATTAACTATTGCAATTGTTTTTGCATGATTTTCTTTTGCGAACTTCATTGCTTGAAGTGTGTCAATAGTTTCACCACTTTGCGATATTGCAACACACAAGGTCTTACTATTCATAGTTGGCGCTTTGTACCTAAACTCACTTGCTAACTCTACTTCAACAGGAATTCCAGAAAATTTTTCTATAAAGTAACGAGATAAACAACCAGCATAGTAACTCGTTCCGCATGCGATAATTTGAATTCGATCAATTTCTGTTAATTTTAAATTCTTAATTCCGTATCCAGATAAATTAATTTTACCTGATAATTTATCATATCTTCCTTTAATAGTTTGAGCGACTGCTTGTGGTTGCTCGTGTATTTCTTTTAGCATAAAGTGATCATAACCATTTTTTTCTAACATACTTGAAGACCAAGAAACTAAAATAGGATCTCTATTTATTGGGTTTCCAGTAAAATCAACTATAGATATATCTTCTGCTGTTAAAAAAGCTATTTCTTTGTCTTCAAGAATTATTACAGACCGCGTATGATCTACTAAAGCTGTAATTCCAGATGCCATATAATTTTCATTATCCCCAACTCCTAAAACTATTGGAGAACCATATTTTACTACAAATAAAGTATCTGGTATTTCTGTACATAAAATTCCAAAAGCAAATGCGCCCTTAATTTGCGAAACTACAGCATAAATTGCTTTTTTCATTTTTTCTATTGGTTTTAGTTTATCATTTTGTTTTTTATATTCATAATTTAATAAATGAGCAGCAACTTCTGTATCTGTTTCACTAAGAAAATTATATCCTTTTTCAATCAAAAAATTCTTAATCGTTTTATAATTTTCTATTATACCATTATGCAATAAAATTATATTTTCTGAACGATGAGGATGTGCATTTGCTTCCGAGGGTTTTCCATGTGTCGCCCAACGAGTATGGCCAATTCCAATTTTTGTAGAGCTAGGAAATTTATCAAGTTTTTTTTGTAAATTTAAAAGTTTACCTTCTGCACGTTGAATAAAAACACCGGTAGAATCCATCATTGCTATACCTGCAGAATCATATCCTCGATATTCTAATCGTTTTAAAGCATTATAAAAAAATTCAGGTGTGGCTCCAGAGCCAATATATCCTATAACTCCACACATATTTTCACCTCATTTCGCATTTAAAAATTTTTTTTGAAATTTTAATTCCATTTCTTTCAATTGTTCTTGGGAATTTATCCCCAAAAGTTCTTCTTCATTTTTACTAATTAAATACCCAACTTTACCATCAAGTTTACTTGCTAATATAGGAACATCTGTTAAATAATATTCTTTGGAGGCATTTTCATTTTTTAATTGCGGCAATATCTTTTGAAACTGAAAATAATTACCACATAAAAATCCAGAATTACAAAGTAGAATTGTTTTTTGTTCTTCAGTGCAATCTTTTTCTTCGCAAATTTCTAAAAAATTTCCATTTTTATCAGTTATAATTCTACCATAGCCAAAAGGATTTTTTGTTTTAAATGCCAATATAGTAAAATAATTTTTTTGTTGTAGATGAAAATATATAAACTCTTGAAAAGTTACACTACTAACAGCAGGCGTATCTCCATAAGCAATAAGTATATTTGTTTCTAAATCTGCTTCTTGCACAAAATATTTAGATACCGCTTCTATGCCACAGCGTGCAGCATGCCCTGTTCCTAATGGCATGTCTTGATATGCTAATTTTATTGTTATGTGACTTGGAAATTGATGATTTTTAATCAACTCTTCAACCACTGTTTGAGTTGGAGCAATAACTATAACAATTTTATCAATACCAGTATCAATCAATGCGTGCATTGCCCAAATTAAAAGAGGTTTACCATACAGTACATGTGCTACCTTAGGAATATCAGATTTCATTCTTTTACCCATTCCTGCAGCAAGCACAACTCCAATAGTTTTTTCTTTAAGAATTTTTTGTATTTCCACAAAGTCATCCTTCATGACAAATTAATTTAAAAGTAATTAATTTCTTAGCTTCTTTTCTCTCAATAAATTACATAAACTATCAGAGAAAAGGCATAGTTGGCTTCACCATCATGCAAGCACATTGTACGTAGTACAATGTGCTTAGCACAAGCAATAAAAACCTCTTTCTACTTGAAATATGGTTTATAAATTTTTTAGCCCACCGAAAAAGCAAGATTTTTATTAAGAATTATTTTTAATTTATAAAATATTTAGGAATTCGTTGTGTTTTAATATATTATTGTAATTTTGAATTAATTATTGAATTTAAGTCCCACAGCTGCAACCCGATTTTTTTCTACGCTCTTGAAAAAATGATTTTAATAGCCGAGAAGACTCCTCAGAGCATACACCAGCAATGACTTCGCACCTATGATTTAAACGACTATCGTTCAATACATTAAATAATGACCCAACAGCACCTGCTTTAGGGTCTGAAGCCGCAAACACAACTCTAGGTATTCTTGCAAGAATTATAGCCCCTGCACACATAAAACATGGCTCAAGCGAAACGTAAAGGGTACAGTCTTGAAGACGCCATTGTGACCGAGATTGACAGGCCTTTTCTATTGCAATGAGTTCTGCATGAGCGGTGGCCGTTTTATTTGTTTCTCTAAGATTATGCGCTTCTGTAATAATATTTTTATTAGAATCTACAATAATGGCGCCAACAGGGACCTCACCAATAGCTGCGGCATTTCGAGCTAAATCAAGGCATCTTGTCATAAAGTGATTATGGTCAGCTATATTAAATGGAAACAATATGAATAACGCTTATAAAAAAAGGTGGCGGAGCGAGAGGGATTCGAACCCTCGGAAGAGTCTCCCCTTCGCGCCCTTAGCAAGGGCGTGGTTTAAGCCAACTCACCCATCGCTCCCAAGGGAAAATGTGGCGCGCGGTAAGCGATTCGAACGCCTGACCGCCAGATTCGTAGTCTGGTGCTCTATCCAGCTGAGCTAACCGCGCAACATACAGCAGCTAAAGATACTTCCTTACTGCAAGGTGACTTGTGATGTACAAAATCAAAAAAGATTAGTCAACATACAATCACGATTTTTTATTCATTGAGGTTAATATTAGAAAAAACTCCTAGAAGTTTAAAAGCTTTAGGGAATCAAAAAAAACTCCTAGAAACATTTGATTCTTTTGTGTTATGCCTTTTCAGATTCTTGCCTATATGGCTAAGTAATTCATTTCACCAAGAAACTTTACCCTGAAAGGATCTCTCGTGCCTCCTTATCATTTAATCAAAAAAGCAAGAATAATTATAACCATACTAACAAGCTTATATGTTACTAATAATTTTGAATCTTTTGCTAACACAGACAATAATATAAAAAAACCTTTAGAAAATAAAAAAATTTGTATGGTGCTCGACAAGGGAGGCAAAGACGATCATTCGTTCAACGAATCGGCAGTCATTGGTTTTGGTAAAGCACTCAAAGACTTCAATATCAACAAAGGGAGTAAATTTGTAGAACCAAAAAATGACTCTCAAATTGCCCAATTTTTTAGGAGCTTTGCAACATCAGCTAACTGTGATTTAATTATTGCAATTGGCTTTAATCCATCAACATACCTACCAGAACTTGCACAAAAATACCTTGATAAAAAATTTCTTGCTATAGATACGAACATCGAAGACAAAAACAAAAATCACAACATCCGTTCTATTACATTTCAAGAACATGATGGCTCATTTTTGGTTGGTGCCGTTGCAGCAATGAAGTCGGTTTCAGGAAAAATAGGTTTTATTGGAGGCATGGATATTCCACTTATTCGCAGGTTTGAAACAGGTTATGTCGCTGGCGCTAAGTATTTAAATCCTAAGATAAAAACAACTAGCTCATATGTGGGCGTGACCCATGACGCTTGGAATAATCCGGCCAAAGCAAAAGAACTTGCACTTTCGCAATACAACGAAGGAATTGATGTCATTTTTCAAGTTGCGGCAAACTCAGGACAAGGTGTATTTGATTCTGCTGAGCAAATGAATAAAAAATTTAATAATAAAAAAGCTTTTTACTCTATTGGAGTTGACTCAAATCAAAACTGGATTAAGCCAGATATAATTATTACAAGTATGGTAAAAAGAGTAGATAAAGCAGTTTACAGTAGTATAAAAGATTTTTTAGACGACAAATACACCGCAAACCACATTTCATATGGATTAAAAGATGGAGGAGTAGATTGGGCTTTAGATGAACATAACAAGAAATTTTATTCTGAAAATCAAATAAAAACAATTCAAGATATTAAAGAAAAAATAATTAATGGAAAAATTACCGTTCCTGATTATTATGAAATTGAAAAAAAATAAAGTGTTTGAGTAATATGAGGTTTATCAGAATGAATAAATATATTCCAGAATTATTTTTTGTAATTAAATATAATGTTTTTACAAAAACAAAACTTTCAAAAAACCTTAAATTTCTCAATATAAAAAACAAGATTTCAAACCATAAAAAAGGCAATGTTGAGATAAAAAAAGTCAAAATACTCTTAATGACTTTGCTTGATAAAATTATAAATTTAGATCAAATTCTAAAAAATCCTTTGTTTCTTAACCTAAACAAAGGATTTTTTTAATGATATTACAAACTACGACATTTATTTTTTCTTTAAAAATATATACTTATTTTAGCCGCTCTTCATTTATCAAGAAAATAAACACAGGGTATAAAATAATATATAATTTTTTTACTTTATTAAAAAACATAACTTATTTTATTGGAGCATAAAATTAGCATGAAAACATCAAATTTTATAAAAGTACTTATCGTTTCTCAACTTATTTATTTTAATTTTTTGTCTTACGGAAATACTTCAAGCTCATCTTTAGAAAAAAATCCTAAAATTTGCCTTGTTCTTGATAAAGGTGGTAAGGATGACAAATCCTTCAACCAATCAGCTTATGAAGGTTTTGTCAAAGCACAAAAAGAATTAAAAATCTCTAAAGATAGCAAGTTTGTTACAGTTAGAGAAGATTCACAATCTCAGCAATTCATGCGGTCATTCTCTTCTGGAGAGTGTGCGTTAATCATCGCAGTTGGGTTTAATAACTCAGATACGGTCGGTAAAATTGCAAAAAAATTTCCTAATCAAAAATATATATTAGTGGATTCTAATATTAATGAACCGAACATAAGATCAATATCATTTCAGGAACATGAAGGTAGTTTTCTTGTTGGAGCGATTGCAGCAATGAAATCAAAGTCTAAACAAATTGGCTTTATTGGGGGAATGGAAATTCCTTTAATTAAAAGATTTGCCTTAGGTTTTGAATCAGGGGCAAAATATATTGATCCAAAAATTAAAACCACAGTAACTTATGTAGGAATAACTTCTAGCGCTTGGAATAACCCAACAAAAGCAAAAGAGCTCGCTATGTCTATGTACAATCAAGGTTCTGATGTCATATTTGTTGCAGCAGGAGGCTCATCTCAAGGTGTGTTTGATGCTGTTATGGAAGTTAATAAAAAACAATCAAAAAAATTTATTATTGGAGTAGACTCTAACCAAAATTATATTGCGCCAGGTCTTGTTCTTACAAGTATGGAGAAAAAAGTTGATTTAAAAGTATTTGAAGCAATTCAAGATTATTTAAACAATAAATTTACAACTGGTGTTATTAGATATGGTTTTTCAGACGGTGGTATTGATTGGTCGTTAGATAGTCATAACAAATCATTATTTAATAATGAAGAAATTCATAAAATAAATAAAATAAAACATGGAATTATTGATAATGAAATTGAGGTTCCAGACTATTATAAAACGAGTAAAAACTAAAACACTTAAATAACAACTAAGATAAGTACAAAATGAAAACTAAATGTAATAACTCAGAGTCAAATATAGCAGTAGAGTTCAAAAAAGTTAAAAAAACTTTTGGCAATGTTGTCGCTAACGATAATATTAGTTTTTCTGTTAAAAAAGGAACAATTCAGGCTTTAGTTGGCGAAAATGGTGCGGGAAAATCCACTGCAATGAAAATATTGTTTGGATTGTATAAAGAAGATGAAGGAGAAATTTTAGTTAATGGAAAACCACAACACTGGAATTCGCCTAAGGATGCCATCAAAAACGGCATTGGTATGGTTCATCAACACTTTATGTTAGCAGAAAATGTTACTGGTTTAGATAACATTATACTTGGCGATGAATCACATACTTTGCTTCTTCCTTATATTCCAACACCATTTAATTTTATTGATAGAAAAAAAGCAAAATTAGAAATAGAAACTATAGCTAAAAAATATGGGTTAAATGTTCCATTAAACATTAAAATTTCAAAGCTTCCTGTTGGTATGCAGCAGCGAATAGAAATATTAAAACTTCTTTATAGAAACGCAGAAATTCTGATACTAGATGAACCTACTGCAGTATTAACCCCTATCGAGGTGAATGAACTATTTGAAAATCTTAGAAAGCTTAAAGAAGAAGGTAAAACAATAATTATTGTTACACATAAACTTAAAGAGGTTTTAAATTTTACTGATAATATTGTTATTTTTCGCTCAGGTAAAGTTGTAGGAGAAATGAGAACTTCTGAAGCAACTG
The DNA here is from genome assembly GCA_003339605.1 of Spirobacillus cienkowskii. Classification (GTDB taxonomy): domain Bacteria; phylum Bdellovibrionota_B; class Oligoflexia; order Silvanigrellales; family Silvanigrellaceae; genus Silvanigrella; species Silvanigrella cienkowskii. The sequence continues at coordinate 8,698 of QOVW01000094.1, forward strand.
AAGAAAAAATTGCTTCTATGATGGTTGGAAGAAATGTAAATTTATATCCTAATATTCCTTCAAATAAAAATGTCGGAAATCCTGTTTTAGAAATAAATAACGTTACATTAAAAAACTATCAAACCAAAGATTCCAAAAGAAATTTGCTTCATGAAGTTTCTCTTACTGTAAAGGCCGGTGAAATTGTTGGCATAGCTGGTGTTGAAGGAAATGGGCAATCAGAGCTTATTGATATTATTTTTCATCCACAAAAATATTTCGGAAAAAAAATTTCTTCTCATCATCCTGCCACTGGTGATATTAACCTTCTAGGTAAAGCAATAAAACATAAAAAAAGCTCGCAAATGTTGGATTTAATTGTTGGTTTAATTCCAGAAGACAGACACAAAAACGGTTTATTACTTAATATGTCAGCTGAAGAAAATTATATTTTAGGCAGACATTGGGAAAAGAAATTTAGATTTGGTTTCCTACAAAAAATTAAAGAAATTCAAAAAACAGTTGCACAAGAAATGATACAATATGACGTAAGACCAAGAAATTCAAAACTTAATGCTTCTGGATTTTCTGGGGGAAATCAACAGAAAATAATTATTGCACGTGAATTTGGAAAAGAACCCAAATTAATTGTAGCTGCAAATCCTACCCGTGGCGTTGATATAGGCGCAATTGAGTATATTCATAAACAAATCGTTGCCGAAAGAGATAAAGGAGTAGGAGTATTATTAATTTCTTCAGAATTGGATGAAATTATAACACTATCAGACAGAATTGTTGTGATGTATGGCGGAAGTATTGTGGCTGAATACAATAGAAATGAAGCAAATGAACACACGCTCGGTCTTGCAATGTGTGGTGGTTTACCAAACTCTTACAGGGGGAATTCAAAATGAATATCATTCGCCCCATTTTAGCTACCATTATTGCCTTAGTAATTGGATTACTTATTACTTCTTTTGCAGGAGAAAATCCTGTTGAAGTTTTTTTAATCTTTGCAAAATCTGGTTTTGGATCAGCTTACGATTTTGGAATGACTTTAACATACAGTATGCCGCTTATTCTTACTGGTTTATCTGTTGCTGTCGCATTTAAAGCCAAAATGTTTAACATTGGCGCAGAAGGACAACTAACAATAGGTGCCTTAGCAGCAGCTTCTGTAGGTGTACTCTTTCCTAATGTTCCGCAACTTTTCGCTCCTTTATTTGCTGGTATTTGTGCAGCACTTGCAGGCGGTTTTTGGGGAAGTATTGCAGGATATTTAAAAGCCAAAAGAGGCGCTCATGAAGTTATAATTACTATTATGCTAAACTTTATAGCTGCAGGAATTGCAAGTTATGTAACAGTATATCTACTTAAAGACCCCAACACTCAGAATCCTCAAACCTTACCAATTGATAAAAATTATGTGCTCGAATCTTTTAATTTCTTTCAAGGTGCTCCTGTTACATCTGCCTTATTTTTATCAATAATTATTGCTTTATTAACTTGGCTATTTTTATATAGAACTCCTCTTGGTTATGAAATTCGATGTGTAGGTGATAATGAATCAGCAGCTTCTACAGCAGGAATCAGTATTTCTAAAACTCAAATTTTGAGCATGTTTATTGCCGGTGCAATTTCTGGACTTGTTGGCGTAGGAGAAATATTAGGACGCTCAGAATGTTTTAAACTTGATTTTTCTCCGGGATATGGTTTTACAGGAATTGCGGTCGCATTTCTTGCTAGAGGAAATCCAATTGCGATCATTTTTTCGGGTCTTTTATTTGGAGCTCTTCAAAAAGGTTCTAGTGATCTTGAAATTTACACCCAAAATGTAACATCTGATCTCGCTTTAGTACTTCAAGCTTTTATTATTCTTGCTGTATCTGCTGATGGATTGTGGGAAAAATTGTTAACTAAAAAAAGGCTCAAGAAACATGGAATGGATTAACCTTTTATCTTCAATCTTTGGTGCTACAATTCGCATGTCAGCCCCTCTTATATTTGCAGCCCTAGGAGGCTTATTTAGTGAGCGTAGTGGTATTATTAACATTGCCTTAGAAGGTAAAATGTTAGCTGGTGCATTTACTGCAGCCACAGTGACAACCCTCACACACTCACCATTTCTAGGCTTTTTATGTGGAGGTCTAGCCGGCATGGTTATGTCAGCTATCTATGGGCTTTTTGTAATAAATTTTAAATCGAATCAAATTGTAACAGGAACAGCCATAACAATCCTAGCTGCTGGTAGCGTTCCATTCATAGCTCAGCTATTATTTCTAAATACAGGCTCAACTCCTGAAATACCAATGGATAACAGATTTATTCATGGACCAATTATAGCTGCTTGGGTTATAATTGGTCTTACTTGGGTTTGGTTTAAATACACACCTTATGGAATGTGGCATAAGTTTGCCGGTGAGCATCCTGATGCTTTGCAAACATCAGGAATAGATGTGATTCGAACAAGATGGAGTGGTATACTATTATCTGGTTTTCTAGCAGGTCTTGGAGGAGCAACCTTGTCGATCTGTTTATCAAGTAGCTACACAAGAAACATGACTGCAGGGCGTGGATATATGGCTCTTGCAGCATTAATCGTTGGTGGATGGAAACCTTTAGCGGCTGCATTTGCTTGTTTGGCTTTTGGATTTTTTGATGCATTGGGGATTACTTTACAAGGAATTCAGATTCCTAAATCCATTTTTGAATTTCAAATATTAAACCATATCTGGAACTTTGTTGTCTCTCCCCAATTTATCCAAATTATACCTTATATTTTAACTATCGTGATTGTCGCAGGTTTTGTTGGTAAAAGTCGTCCTCCAAAAGCTTTAGGTCAGCCTTACTTAAGAAACAGATAGCTTTTAAAATATTTGTTCTTGGAGAAGCCTAGTGAGTATTATTAAAGTTTATACAAAAACAGGTGATAATGGTACAACTGGGCTAGCCGATGGGAGCCGAACATCAAAAGATGACTTAAGAATAAATAGTTTTGGCACAATTGATGAATTAAATAGTGTTATTGGTATTTGTAGACAAAATATACAGCAAATTTCTAAAAAAGAGCAAAAAGTAATTAATAATTGGTTACTAGCAATTCAAAATGATCTGTTTAATATTGGTTCTGATTTAGCTACTCCTATTCAAGCTCGCTGGCAAAACATGGTACTCATAACAAGTCATGATGTAACTCAACTTGAAAAAATGATAGATTATTGTCAAAATTTACTGAAACCTTTACAAGAATTTGTTTTGCCTGGCGGAACGCTTCTAAACTCATACTTACATCTAGCTCGTACCGTTTGTCGTAGGGCCGAACGAATAATTGTAAAACTCTCAAAAGAAAAAGAGATCAATCTGTTTATTATTCACTATATTAATAGACTTTCAGATTTTTTATTTGTTTTATCTCGTTGGGTGCAAAGTTTACTTAAAATAGATGAAGTAAAATGGGATAAAAATATGGGAGTACGCTCTATTTTTTTAGATCACTCTAAATAAACATTCATTTTTTTTGGAAACAAAATGATTTATTTTAAAATTACTTTTATTATTAGTATTTTGTTTTTAATACAAAGCTGCAATCATTTATTTTATCACCCCAATACTAGGATTTATACAGATCCTAAAATATTTAATCTAAATTATAATGAAATAAACATATTAACAGAGGATAAAGTTAATTTAAATGGTTGGATAATTTATGCTAATACAAAAAAGCCCATTGCATCAATTCTACATTTTCATGGCAATTCTCAAAATATTACAAGTCATTTTTTATACTCAAGTTGGCTATCTAACTATGGTTTTGACATTATAATTTTTGATTATAGAGGTTTTGGTAAATCTTCTGGAAAACCCACAAGAGATGGTTTGATTAAAGATGGTATAGCAGCATTAAATTGGACCAAAAAAAATTCCAGAACCGCTGAAAACTTTATATTAGGGCAAAGCTTAGGAGGCGCGGTTGCAATTCCTGCCTATGTACAAAACTCTGTTCCAAGTATTAAAGCAATAATTTTAGATAGTACTTTCTCATCTTACAGAAGAATAGCTCGGCAAAAAGCTGGGGATTTTTTTATAACCTGGCTCTTTCAATGGCCTTTAAGCTTTCTTGTGTCTGACGATTGGAGCCCTATTGATTCAATATCTCAAATTCAAATTCCAATTATTTCTATTCATAGTTTGAATGACCCCATTGTCCCATTTGATCTTGGTAAAGAGCTTTATAGTCAAATTAACTCAAAAAAAGATTTTTGGGAGATTCCTCAAGAAGGGCATTGCTCTGCATTAATTCAAAAAGATAGTACCTATAGAAAAAAACTTATAAATTTTTTGTGTAATCAGCTGCCTAAAAAAGAAGAAATATGCAATATTAACTAATTTTATTTGGTATTTACGAACTCCAAATAACCGAATAACGAATTGAACCAAAACTTAATACGCCTCTTTGACCAGAACTAACAGGACCAACCCCTGCAGGAGTCCCAGTAAATATCAAATCTCCCGCCACCAATGGAAAAAACTTGCTAATATACGAAACACACTCTACGGGATTCATAATCATATGTTTTCCAAAACTTTCTTGTTTAATTTTGTCATCTAATGAAAACGTAAATTTTTCATCTAAATAATTAGAAAACTCAGAAAGCCTTAGCCATGGCCCAACAATTGCGCTATCCGGAAACACCTTGCTTGTTGTCCAAGGGTGACCATTCTTTTTTTGAACTGTTTGTAGATCTCGAAGAGTCATATCCAAACCAACAGAAACAGCGCCAATTGCTTTTTCGGCATCTTTAAGATCAAGCTGATACCCACCTTTATCAAGCCTTAAAACTATTTCAGCCTCATAATGCAGCGAACTAGAATTCGTAGGAATAGACAACTCAAGCTCTTCATGGTCAATGGCGGCTCTTAAAATACTTTTCGGCTTTAAAAAAAGAACTGGTTTATCTGGTATAGCGTCTCCCAACTCTTTAGCATGATCGCTATAATTCTTGCCAACACAAACAATTTTATCCATAACTAAATCTCCAAGGGTCAAAAACCCCTTCTAAAACGCACATCAATTTTTTTATTGGCATGTGCCAGACGGTAATTTAAAGAAAGCATTTGATAATGTCTACAGACATTAAAAAAAGAGTTAAAAACCCTTTGATAAATGATTTCAATTTAAATAGAAAAAATTGTTATTCAACGCTAGTCTGTTTCCATAAAACGTTTGGGAGAAGCAAATCATGGGATTTAAAAGCAATAATAAAAATACTTACCGACCAAAACCTCCCAAAGGGCCTATTCGTCTAGCTTTTGGAATAATTAATAATAATAAAGAAGAAATTAAGCCGCCAGTTCCAATGCAACCTCAATTTGAGTCACAGGAAATTCAGGGAACTTTAACTCTAAAAAAAGTTAACATAAACTTAGCACCAAGTCTGTCGGCTAAACTGTTAAATCGTATTGCTAATAACCTGTCTAAAATTTATGAAGAAGGTAGATACCTCAATACAAATACAATTGTAGACTTTGATAATGGAAATTTAAAAATCATTTTTAATTATAATCAAACCACCATAGATAGAATTAAAGGTCTTGATCGTAATGAAAGACAATGGGACCCAGAAAACCGTGCCTGGAGAGTATTTATTGGTGTTTTTGATGATTTATTTGATATTTTAGGAAAAGGTTTTAAAATAACAGACGAAGCCTTTTCAGAAATTTCAAATTTTATTAAAACAAAATACTACGCAAATATTGCTCCAAATAAACTCGGTAAACTCATTATCCGAGAAAGTTGGTTTGAAGAGTTTGACCTAAATTCAGATATTCAAATGAATATTGGTAGTGAAGCTATGATAAATTCTTTGGCTAGTCCAAACAATGCCTCTCCAGATCAAATAAAAATAATTAAAGAGGTAAAAAAGCAAATTGCAAGTTTTCCATTTCAAAGAAAACCTTATTCTCATCAACTTTCTGGTATTGAATTTTTATTACAAAATCCAGCATGCGCACTTTTAGACGAAATGGGATGCGGTAAAAGCTTTCAAATTGCATCTTCGGTTGCTATACTTTTACAGAATAAAGCAATTGATAAATGCTTAGTTGTGGCTCCAAAGTCCTTGGTTAGAACTTGGGTAGAAGAGTTAACAATTGCAACTAAAATTCCTTTTACAGTCATTGAAGGATCGCCAGCACAACGCGCAAAACTACTTAAAAGTAACGATTCAATTTTTATAATACACTACGAAGGTATAAGGCTAGAAAAAGAAACTCTTTCAGAGTGGATACAACATGGCAATGGAATGATTGTTTTTGATGAGAGTCAACGAATAAAAAATCTGACAGCACAAACAACTATCAGCGCAAAGTATATAAGAAATAACGCTAAACGTTGTGTTATTGCAACGGGTACTCCTATTGCCAATCGTCCAATCGATCTTTTTGCCCAATATTATGTAATGGACAATGGAAAAACTTTTGGTACAAACTTTACAGCTTTTAAAAACACATTTTGTTACATTGAAATAATTGAAATACCTCAAGGAAGAAAAAAAATTAAGGTAGAAAAATTTCTTGGAGTTAGAAATGGAGAAGAGCTTAGAAAAAGAATACAAGCAACAAGCCTTCGCCGTTTAAAAAATGAGGTTCTCGATCTTCCACCAATTATTAACAAAGATTATTCAATAGAATTAAAAGCAGAACAAAAATCAATTTACATGAAAATGAGAGATTCTGTTAGAAGTGAAATTGAAAACATGAGTCCTGAAGAATATTCAATGAAGGCTAATAATATTGTTGTAAGACTCTTACGCTTATCACAAATTGCTTCTAATCCTAAACTTATTGATCCTAATTATAGCGGTCCAAATGCAAAACTAATAGAATTAGAAGAATTATTATCAGATATTTTTTCTGATGATACTAAAAAAGTTATTTTGTGGAGCCATTTTGTAGGCAATGTTAATTATCTTAGTGAATTATACTTTGAACAATGGGGAGCAGTTGCCCACACAGGCGAAATGTCTGTAGAAGAACGTTCAAAAAGTGTACACGAATTTCAAAACAATCCTAAATGTCGTTTATTTATTGCCACCCCTCAGTCTGCTAAAGAAGGTTTAACTTTGTTACCTAAAGATGGTAAAATGAAAGCTGATACAATGATTTATATGGATTTGAATTTTGATGGCGGTAGTTATCTTCAATCTCAAGCTCGTTTTCACCGTATTGGTCAAAGTTCGGATAAATGTTTAGTTATTCACTTAATTGCAACTGATACCGTAGATGAATATATTAAAAAATCATTAATTGACAAAATAAAAACAGCTAGCCAAATACTAGATAATGCATCCGAAGAGCAACTCATAAAACTTAGCGGTGAGAAAACAAGTCTTTCTAAAGAAGAAATCTTAAGTATTTTATAATTAATTAAAACTAGAAAGTATATTTTTAAGCTTGACTCCAACTGCATCAATTTTTATTCTGTAGCTGGAGCTTCTTTTTTTATCATAACAATGCTAAAAATTAAACAATTACTAACAAAATATTTTAATATTTTATTTGACAAAAAATTAAAAGAAAATTTTCCCGCTAAAAATCACTGATAACAAGGTAAATTAGTTTTTTTGATACAAAATTTAATGCTTGCACTTCAGGAACATCAGTCAAAAAACTGTTTATAGTAAGCACAAAAATCCTCAACGCGAGTCTTTTAATACTTCATAATAAAACATGATTTATATTTTGTGGTGATTTGAATAAATTCACAGAGGATATTTTGTATAAAATTATAAAAAAATTACAAAAAAGAACTGTTTTTATTATAATAATAATACAATATAATACAGCTTTGGTTGGTTCCATAATTATACCACCCCTACCAATTGCATTAAACAGCAGACCACTAGGCATGGGTAATGCCTTTGTCGGGGTTGCCGACGATGAAAACGCAATATTTAGTAATCCCGCTGGAATTGGTTTTATAGACTCAAGAAATAAAACAAAAGACTTCGTAAAAAGCGCTTCTTTTCCAGGATTTAGTATAGCCTCAAATTCTTACACATATAATACGCCGTCCACTAAGTTTGTTGGCAACATAGATAACCAAAAATAAATATTTATACGGAAATTGATGAATATTGAAAACAGGATATGCTGCAGTT